>JAHXHI010000006.1 GCA_025656775.1 gamma proteobacterium symbiont of Bathyaustriella thionipta | reverse complement strand
TGTAAGTTCAAGTCTTGCATTGGAATTGTTATTTGATAAAAAGTTACCTGATTTTATCTGAGATTAAAAATCATGCTGAATAGTTACCTATAGGGAACATTATCTTTTTGTAATTTATAAAGCTCATTAGATAAATAAGCGGTACTTATATCAATCTTACCGTTAATAAAATCATCAATGTTAAATGAGTGGGGAATAATTGTCAGTGACTGAGGATCAACATTAAATTTTTTAAATAATAAATTAATTGCACCACTGTTAATCTGTGCCTGAGTGGCCATAATTTTTTTATCAACCAGTTTGTCTGGGTTGAAAACAGGCTCATTGCTGATCAAAACCAGTGCGGAACGTTTAAAATAATTGGCTAATAATACGACAGGTTGTTTAGTGTGTACGGCTGATTGAATAATATCATTATCATAAACACCATAATCAGCATGACCGTTAAGGACATCAGAAATCACATTGTGCTGGCTGTCAGATAATTCTTTTAATTCTACTTTTAGCCGAGCCTCTTTATAGAAGCCCATTTCTTTGGCAGCAATATAGCCGGCAAATTCAAATTGATATTTCCATGGAAGTTGTAATGTTATTTTTTCGAAATGATTCGCTGCATTGACCGTAGAGGGTATGATCGCCAGGCAATAAACTAAAAATAATAGCATAATACCTTGAAATAAATTGAAAAAATAACAATCAGATTGTTTTATATGAGAAATTAACACGTTAAATGCTTCTGTTATCGGCTGAAAATTCCATGATAATTCAGGGAATAATCAGCTATCCATCAATAGTCTTTATTATAGACGCTAGACTCATAAAAAGCGCTGTTTATATCCTGAATTCATCTTTTTTTTGTATAAAAATCAGTGCAAGCTAATATGGCAATGCATTTAAATTTATATTTATTTGACTAATCAGTAAAAAAGTGTGATGTGACTTCAAAAAGACCTCCTCAGAACTACTAATATGAATGAAAAATCTTTATACTGAAAAGATAAAAACTTGACGCCTGATCAAGTGCATTGGAGATGCTGAATATTACCCGTTTTAAAGAGATGAGTTGTTCTGTTAGTCATCATAATGACTAAAAAGGATTTTATTTTTTTAGGTAAACTCTTTCAATAGGATAGCAATGGATATTACTTGCCCAAACTGTCAGTCTCTCTATCAAAATCTATCAGAGAAAATTGTCAATCGTTCTTTTCATTGTAATAATTGTAATCATAGTTTCATTGCTGTTGAAACACTAACACCTGAAGAGACAGTACTTGCGAAGCAGGCATTGTCAGATAATCAGCCCTCCTTAGTACAGGAAACACAAGTCGCTTCAACAGAACACTATTCACCACCAGCACCAGCACCATCAGCATCCCCCTTGGACAAACACCTCTCATTCTCTCATGAAACGCAACTGGCAAGTCCTGAATCATTACCTGTTGAGCAGCATCATACTGGACGGGGCAATGAACAACAAAAATTAAGCTCAGCACCATCGACAATCTCGACTATTATTGGTTTAGGCTCAGAGCACTTCTCATCTGATTTGGATTTATCTGAGTTAAAAGTTCATGATTGGCAAATGGGTGAAGTGTTACTGGAGCTGTATGAAGTTAAGCGTCTTCTTGGAGAAGGTCAGTTTGGAAAAGTTTTTCAGGTACGCCATCGTGACTGGAATATTGATCTTGCTGTAAAAACACCTAAACAAAAAGCGCTGCTGGCTGGCTCAGACAATACCGTTAAAGAAGCTGAAACCTGGGTTAACCTCGATCTACATCCTAATATTGTGAATTGTTATTATGTTCGTCAGATTGATGAGATACCGCAAATTTTTAGTGAATATGTTGATGGTGGTGATTTAAAGCAATTAATAGCCAGTCAAAAGCTTTATCAGGATGGTGAACATAACGCATTACTTAAAGTACTTGATATCTCAATACAGTTTGCCTGGGGACTGGATTATGCACATGAGCAGGGCCTGATTCACCAGGACATAAAACCTGCCAATATTATGATCACTTCAGACAATGTCATAAAGGTGACTGATTTTGGTTTGGCAAAAGCGGGCTTAATGGCTGATATTTCTGATCAAAATAATAAACAAACCATCATCATTGATGGCATGGGAATGACGCCGGCCTACGCATCGCCTGAGCAGCTTGCAGGTGGGCGCTTAACTCGCAGAACTGATTTATGGAGTTGGGCTGTTTGTGTATTAGAAATGCTTCTGGGGTATTGTTCATGGGAATCCGGGACAATTGCACCCGCTATATTAGAAGCCTATAAAGATAAGCTGTTAGATGATAAACCAGCGATTTCATCAATACCTGAAACCTTATTCAAACTGTTAGAACAATGTTTTCAAGAAATTGAAAGTGCCAGACCCGTCAGCTTATCCAGAGTAGCAGACAGCTTGCTGGATATCTATCACAATGAGTCAGGTGATGAATATCCGAAGGTTCAGCCACAGGAAGGGAGTGGTACGGCTTCCAGCCTTAATAATCAGGCCATTTCATTAATCGATTTAGGAAAAGAAGCAGAAGCAATAAAATCATGGAAACATGCTTTATATATTGATTCCCAGCACTTTGAAACTAATTATAATTTTTTAATTTTTAAGTGGAAAAATCAGGGGCTGGAGGAAGTTGAATTATTATCAAAAATTGAATCCTTCTATGAAAATCATTACAGACAAAACAGTAAAATAAATGATGCTGATGCAAAACGAATTGTTTATGCTTTAGCAAAATTATATATTCAATTTGGCCATTATACGAATGCCATTAAAATTCTAAATGATGATCAGCAAAAATTAACTCAATTGCCTTCAGATTTAAGCAATGAAGGCTATAAATTGCTTGGGCTGGCACTTTGTGCCAATAATCGACTTGCAAAAAAAACAAGCAAATGGCTTATGACCGCTGAATGTTTAAAAAAATCAGTGATGAATAAAGTCATTGATCCTTATTCAATTACAGCCTATAGCCTGGCATTACACCGTAGTGGACAAACCAGGATCGCTTCACTGTTTTTTAAATCAAGCCAGTCTATGGGGATTATTCCAGGCCAGTTAAAACAATCAGTGGCATTATTTTTACCGGGCTATGAAGTCTTATGCCGAATTTCCAAAAAACACATTAATGTCAGTAAATTTATCAATAATGGCGAAAAAATACTTTTTAATCAGGCCAATGATCTGCTTGTCTGGGATTTAAAAGAAAAACAGGTCACCCATAAAATGAAAGGTCACCTAAGTCAAATAACCGCTTTTGATGTCACTCTGGATGAAACAATTGTTGTAACCGGTTCAGAGCAGGGTGATATCCGGGTGTGGGATATCATTACAGGTCGATTACTGAGTGTCTGGACTGCCCATAAAGAGACCATTAACGCTGTTCAAATATCACCCTGCGGCCAATTCCTCTATAGTGCTTCAAATGACAATACACTTTGCAAATGGGATTTTCATAAGAAAATGCAAATCAATTCATTTTATGGAGAAGGACATAGTAATGCAATAAATGATATTCAGTTAGCATCTTCCGGCACACAGCTTATATCTGCAAGTGCTGATAATTCTTTGAGGCTTTGGGATACGGATACCGGGCGTACCACACATATTATTTCTGGACATGAACGGGCAATCAGCTGTGTTTGCTGGTTGGATAACAAACATGTTGTCTCCGCCGGTGAGGATAAAACAATTCGTTTATGGGATGTTTCTACCGGAGAATGTCTTAACATTTTTAATGGTCACCCGGGTATCATTACTGCTCTGCAAGTAGATACCAACAGCACTCATGTTTTATCGGGTAGTAGTGATGGCATGGTTCGTATTTTAAATATTAACACCGGTACTTCTTATGCCGTTACTCAATTTTTGGGTACTATTCATTCTATCACACTGGATAAATTAAACTTGTTTGCTCTGCTGGTAACACCTTCTGGTGTGAGCATGATTGAAATTCATAATCGTTTCAGATACCGGGCCCCTTATCTTTTTTCTTTACCTGAATCCGCTGTAGAAATTGATCAAATTGCTCGAAAATATCAACGCAGAATAAAGCGGGCAAAATTGGCTTTAAGTAAGCAGCATAATGTCACTTCAATGCAGGAAATGATTCAAGCCCGTTCTTTAAATGGCTATGAACGTGATTTTAATGGTTTTAAATACTGGTCAAAGCTCTATTTATACTTTCCAAAATTAAAATTAAAAGATGTCTGGAAGTATACAGAGTTAAATGAACACAAAAAACGAATCACTTCACTTGAATTTTCACCTATTGATAATAAGTGTTATTCAGCCAGTAAAGATCATTGTGTTTACCAATGGAATATTGAAACACAGAAAGTTAATCAGATTTTTGCAAAATTTGAACATCCAATATCAGTGATTAAAGTAAGCTCTGATGGTCAGAAAATATTAATCGCATGCGCTAATAATATTATTGTTATGGATATAAAAAGCGGTCAACAACTGTCATTGTTCTGTCATCATATTGGTGATGTGCTTGCCATGACGATTACCGCAGATGGGGATTTTGTTTTATCCAGTGATGATAAGGGAATGTTATTATTATGGCGAATATTCACGGGTGAGCTGATGGCCGATTATTCGGGAAAATCAGGTGCAGTAACAACCATTTCTGTGACACCTAATGGTCGTTTTGCACTCACTGGTCACCTTAATAATAACACGATATCAATGTGGGATCTGACGACCGGGGAAATTATTTCAGTTTTTGAAGAACATAAACATATCGTTACGAGCATTACAGTAACAACAAATGGACGCTATTTTATTTCTGCCAGTGCAGATGCCAGTTTGCGTTTATGGAATATAGGGGACAGTAGAAAAAAACCACTACATGTGATGCAGGGACACACTAAACGTGTTAATCAAATTGCGGTTGATTATCAAAATAAAATCGTTATCTCAAGTAGTGATGATAAAACAGTTAAAATCTGGGATATTATAACGGGACAATGTCTTCATACCTTTGAAGATGCCAAAGCTAAATATACATCAGCTGTAATTAGTATGAATGGTCAATATGCATTATCAGGTGATTCCAATGGAAAAATTATTACCTGGTGTCTTGACTGGTTTTTATCTAAAAAAACATATCATGAATGGGATGTTGATGCTGATATCTATTTAAAAAACTATGTAGCAACACATAAAACAACCGAACCACATAAAGAATTGAAAGGTGTGATTCGAATCCTGCAATATGCCGGTTATGGCTGGTTGGAGAAGAACGACATTGGGCTTAAACTGGTTGATTTCTATCAATTTAATAGCAAAACAATTTTACCGGGAAGAAAAAATACTCGCTTAACCATCAATGATAAGAAAAAGATATCAAATAAAAAGTTACTCGTGTATGCATTATTAGCGGGTGTTCTTATTTCTGGTTTACTAGCAATGACTCGCACAGAAGTCAATAATGTTGTTCAAGAGTCTATCCCTCAAGCAACAGAAAATATCGATAAAAATGAACAGCAAACCATTGAAAAAATGCGTGACATTGCTGTACTTCTGGCGAAAAAAAATAGTAATGCTATTATTTATAAAGGCAAGTTTATCATTCGTTCTTTAATCGTTTATAAGAACATAAATGAATTACAAAAAAAACTGCACTTGAATGCATCAGATTTAATTGATTCATGGGGACTTCCGTTCAAGTATAAAGGTGTTTCTGTCGGGGCTTTTCAAGGAAGGATAATGCTTCGTTCTGCAGGCTCTGATCAACTATTTAAAACAGAGGATGATCTGATATTAAATGGTTTCCCGCATTGGGATTCATTATCGGTTAGAAAGAACCAAACGGTTATGATAAAACTATCGACATATAAATTGCACTCTAACGTTGATAATAATCTCACTTTTGAAGAGAGTGAGAGCCAGGATAGTGATAGTCAATACCGTGAGGAGCAAGATACATCTGCTGTTGATGATATTTATGTAAGCGCTTAAGCAACTACCGTTATTTCAAAAAAGTTTTCCCTACCTCATAATCAATCTCATCAATTCACTATGAGGCTCACCAA
>JAHXHI010000161.1 GCA_025656775.1 gamma proteobacterium symbiont of Bathyaustriella thionipta | reverse complement strand
AATTTTAAGAAAGCTGAATATGATTTTGTATGGCCTTTTTTTTAGTTGAATGCTAAAAAAAGGCTATTTACGGATGGACACTAATTAGTAATTTTAGAGAGATAAGACCAATAATTAAATAAATTATAGTCCATTTAAATGTCTCATTGAAAGCATCTCTATCAAAATTATCATCGTATAAATATTTGTTTTCTTTATATTCATTGGTTGAAACAGAGTTAGAAGGAAATTCATTCGACTGCTCTGATGAAAATATAAGGTTATTCGTCTTGTTTTTTACCTTATCAACAACCTTATCTACTGTTTGCTCTACATCAAAGTCTTCACCCAATGAATCTATATTAAAGTCAACTTTTTCTTTGGTTATATTTCTATTTGAGTTTGATATTCGATTCCTGGGAGTCTCACTATTAACCTTCCCATACTCTCCTTTAAGCAATTCCTTCCTTATTTGCTTTAACTCATATTCATCATTAATTTCATCTAACAAGTAATTTTCTTCATTAGACATAGAATCAGTAGGTATATTTTTCTTTTTTGTTGTTTGTCCAAAACTATCTTCATTTAGCAAGGAAGGCTCAGAAAGTTCTGAAAAATCAATAGTATCAAGAGATGCTTCGCCATCCCCCAAAGGCTGTACACTACTTTCTTCTGGCTGAATCGTCAATGCACCGCCAACACAGGGTATACCTAAAAGAATAAATACAAAAGAAAATAAAATAAAATGATATTTAAAAATAATTGTCAACATTTTGTCTCTACAAAACTAACACCGATACTGAAATATACACATGCAATTTACAGGCCAACAAAAAAAGTTTATTATTCAAGAAATTAAAATAAAATAAATAACAGGTGTAAAAAAATCAGACATATCCTACACGTTATAATCTTCATAATATGTACCAATTCCTGGGTCTAAAGCAACGCCCTTGATAATATTCTTAGAATTTAAGCCGTGAGTTTCGGCACAGGAATCTAGCTCATTAAAATAAATAACCCTCATAGCAAGATAAGTGTTGGAAAACAATTTTATCGCTTCTGCTTCTGTGGAGCCGGTATAGAGAATATCAATATCCTCTTTTATCGTATCTTGTTCTAAAAGTGCTGCAAATTTCTCAGCTCTTGCACTTTCTTCACCGATGATGCAAAAAGGAAGTAGCACTGCGTGCTCTACTTGAATTTGGAAGGGGTTTGAACGCTCCTTCGAGTTTTCGCTGTCACTCGCTTCGCATTGCTCAGCGAAACTGCGTCGCTATTCCGCCCTGAAGGACGGGGTCTTAAACCTGTTCTTGCAGGTAAGAGCTTTCAGCTCTTCCTTTTTTGATAATCCGTGATGGATAGAGATTGTCGTGCAATGCTTTGCTTTCTCTGAGAAATTCGGGAGAAAAAATAATATTATTACAATTAAATTGTTTTCTGATCTGCTTTGTATAGCCAACGGGTACAGTCGACTTAATGATCATCAGTACATCAGGATTAATAGTAACAATATCTCTGATAACAGCTTCGACTGACTGAGTATTAAAGTGATTAGTCTCTGGGTCATAATCCGTTGGAGTGGCTATAATAATAAATTCTGCATTATTATAAGCTTCATTTTTATCCAGCGTTGCCTTGAAATTAAGCGATTTATTCTGTAGATAATCTTCTATTTCAACATCAACAATGGGTGATTCTTTGCGATTAAGCATTTCTACTTTTTCGGGAATCACATCTAAAGCAACCACTTCGTTATTTTGAGCGAGCAGCACTCCATTTGAGAGCCCCACATACCCGATACCAGTTGCAGCTATTTTCGTTTTTCTTTTCTGTGATTTATTTCTTTAAATCATTAACATACCAGTCCATTGCTTCTTCGAGACCTTCATCAATCACATGGCTGGGTTCATAACCCAATAAACTTTGCGCCTTGCTGATATCGGCCTGAGAGTGTCGAACATCACCTGCACGAAAGTCTCTATAAACCAGTTCAGTTTCTTTAAGACCCGGCACTCTTGATTTGAGTTTGTCCTGAATAAAATGAAATAATTCAGTCAATGTTGTACGGTGATTAAGCGCCACATTATAAACCTGATTAGTTGCATCGTCATTTTGACTAGTTGCTGCCAGAATATTCATTTGCATCACATTTTTTATATAGCAAAAATCCCGACTGGTTTCGCCATCTCCATTAATATACACAGTCTCATTTTCCAGAATACTGGCTACCCACTTAGGGATCACAGCAGCATACGCACCGTCAGGATCCTGACGTTGGCCAAAAATATTAAAATAGCGTAAACCAATTGATTTGAAGCCATACGTTCTGGCAAAAACATCCGCATAGAGTTCATTCACTACTTTAGTCACAGCATAAGGTGATAATGGATTACCTATTTTATCTTCAACCTTAGGCAAATCAGGATGGTCACCATAAGTCGAACTCGAAGCGGCGTAGACAAAGCGAGAAACATCAGCATTTTTTGCTGCGACCAGCATATTCAAAAAACCAGATATATTATTTTCATTAGTCGTAATGGGATCTTCAATGGAGCGTGGAACTGAACCCAAAGCCGCCTGATGCAAAATATAGTCAACTCCACTGCAGGCATTCTCACAGGTTTTTAAATCACGCATATCACCTTTAATAAAGTTGAAAGCATTCCATTGTGAATCAGAGACCAGTTCTTTTACCTGATCAAGATTATGCTGGTGACCAGTAGAAAAATTATCCAGCCCCACAACCTTCTGGTTATTGGCAAGCAAGGTTTCTAATAAATTAGAACCAATAAAGCCGGCAACACCAGTAATTAACCACGTTTTTGGTGTTTTATTTAATTTTTCAAGCTGTTGTTCATATACAGGCATTATAGTCTTCCATCCACTTCATCTGTTTTGAGTAAATACTTGATATCATAAAGCACATGATTACCTTTACCTAGCTTATGAATGTCTGACGCTCCCATTTTCTTAAACTGGTCATGAGAAACAGCCAGTATAATTGCATCATAGTCACCCGCTTTAGGCCCATTAATCGGTGTAATATTATATTCATGCTGAGCTTCTGTTTTATCTACCCAGGGATCGTAGACATCAATATTAGCACCATATTGATTCAGTTCATCAACCATATCAACAACACGAGTATTTCTCAGATCAGGACAGTTTTCTTTAAATGTTAAACCCATAATTAAGACATTGGCTTCGGCAATATGAATGCGCTTTTTCAACATCAGCTTGATCACTTCAGAAACAACATAAGCCCCCATATTGTCATTTAAACGACGTCCCGCCAGGATCATTTCTGGATTATAACCAATCTCCTGCGCTTTATGAGTCAAATAATAGGGATCAACACCAATACAGTGACCACCCACGAGACCAGGACGAAAAGGTAAAAAATTCCACTTAGTACCCGCTGCTTTAAGCACCTCTTCTGTATCAATATCTAAGCGGTTAAAAATAAGAGATAATTCATTAATTAATGCAATATTGACATCTCGCTGAGTGTTTTCAATCACTTTTGCCGCTTCTGCCACTTTCATACTACTGGATTTATGTGTCCCTGCAGTGATTACCATTTGATACAAACTATCAACATAATCAGCAATTTCAGGGGTTGAACCCGACGTCACTTTTAGAATATTAGTCACACGATGTTCTTTGTCCCCCGGATTAATCCTTTCCGGGCTATAGCCGGCAAAAAAATCCTGATTAAATTTCAGGCCTGAGACCTTTTCTATCTCTGGAATACAGACTTCTTCAGTTGCACCTGGATATACGGTGGATTCATATATAACCACATCACCTTTAGAAATCACCTTTCCCAACATACTGCTGGCACTAATTAACGGTGATAAATCTGGATTTTTAAACTTATCAATAGGAGTCGGAACGGTAACAACATAGACATTAGATGCTTTTAAATCATTAACATCGCAGCTGTATTGTAATTTTACTGCTTCTTTTAATTCTTCATCACTGGTCTCAAGAGTACTATCAGTACCTGAGATTAGCTCATTCACCCTGGGCTGATTGATATCAAAGCCCATTACCGGTATTTTCTTACCAAATTCAACCGCCAGAGGTAGACCAACATAGCCTAAGCCAACAATTGCAAGTTTTGTATTCTCTATTGTTATCATGCGTCACATCACCAAATAAATAAAATTTATTCATTTTCACATTTTACAGAAAAAAAGCCTATCAGTTTTTTCCTATAAAAACAGTTTTTTTGAAATATAAAACAAATAGAGATAGTATGTATCCAAATTAAAAAAGAAAGCGCAAATGGAACCAAACAAAAAAATCACACCTCTTATTATTATATTAGCCATCCCGCTGGTCATTGCTTTATTTAATATCCCAATACTCAATACCTTGTGGAAATATAGTTTTGATGACGGTACCTATTCACATTCTTATTTAGTCCCAATAATCTATGCATACTTGTGTTATGAGCTATACACAAACAATCAGCTTGAATTACGAGATAAAATCAATATTCCCATCACTATACTATTTGTTTTTTCCTGCTATGCATTTTTTGTTTTCAGTGCTGCTCAAATCAGCCTGGCTTATTGGTTTACTAATATTTTATTAATTATCAGCAGCACCCTGATGCTGTTTCGATATCATTGGAAAATAGTTTTTCCCCCTGCTTATTTTATCTTTATGTACCCCTTATGGGGACCTATGGTCAACATTCTGCAACAACTTTCCGTTGAAGCAGTATCGATTATTATGGGTTTTACAAGCATCCCTGTTTATGTTGAAAATCAATTTGTCACTATTCCAGCAGGTCTTTTTGAAATTGCCGGTGGCTGTAGCGGCTTGCGATATTTAATTACCGCACTGGCAATCAGTTCTCTTTATATCTTTCTCTATATCAACAAAGCAAAGCATGTTCTATTATTTTTAGCTTTTGCCATTGGCGGTGCATTACTCACTAACTGGATTCGAATTACCATTATCATTATGGTTGGTCATTATACTGATATGCAAAGCGAACTCATTGAAGATCATAATATGTTTGGCTGGTATCTCTTTATACCCTTTATGTTTCTACTTTTTAAATTTGGCAATCATTTAATAAATGACAATGAAAATAATACAGACATAAAAACACAAGAGTTTAAAATCGTTTCAAAAAGCAATATCATAATAGCACTGATAGGACTTACACTATCATCAACTACTTTACTAGCAACCCCTGTATCTTCCAATCCTGATACCACTAAAAATAAGCTCCAAAATTTTAAACTACACCCCATAGTCACGGGTTATTCACAGTTAACAATAGAACAACAAAAGTATAACAACACGACTTTATTAATGTTAGTTTATGACTTTGATGGTAAAGAGCTGGATGAAAAACCAACATCTATTAGTAATAATCTGGCAAATGAACATTGGAATATAGTCAGAGAAGAAAATGCTGAGAGTTGGCAGTTTTCATTTTTAAGTAATAAAAAACTGAATGCGATTATTGCAACAAATTATACTATTGATGGAAAAAGAAAAACATCAAGAGGTAAATTCAAGCTATTAAGAATTCAAAAAGCATTACTTGGAAGCAGAAACACACAACTGAACTGGGTTGGTGCAATATGTCAATCAGATTGCCTACAAGAAAAATCATTAATTGAGAACAAATAGCTCATTATGTCAAAATTAGTTTCCATTATTACTCCAATGTACAATAGTAACAAAACCATCAGACAAATGATGGATTCTGTACTTGCTCAAACTTATGACAATTGGGAGCTTATTATTGCAGATGACCTATCCACAGATCAGTCTGTAAAACTGGTTGAGGAGTATGTTAAAAAAGATCCAAGAATTAAGTTGTTAAGAACAAAAATAAACACAGGCACTGCTGAATCCAGAAACAGATCAATATCTGAAGCAAAAGGAGATTATATTGCATTTCTTGATAGTGATGATACCTGGAGCTCTGAAAAATTATCATTACAAGTAAAAGCTATAGTGGACCCCACTGTCAAGACAACACAATTAAAAAATAAGATATATAATATCCATCATCATTTCTGCTGTCATGCAGCCAGTTTTAA
>JAHXHI010000223.1 GCA_025656775.1 gamma proteobacterium symbiont of Bathyaustriella thionipta | reverse complement strand
AGTCAATAAAAAACGAAATCGACGAGTTTTTTAAAAAATAATCCTTTAATTGCAAAAAACAAGGCAAACTCCCATCGACTTATTGCACAAAAGTATTACCTTTCCCAACAGATCAGACTATAATATCAAGCCAGATTTACCATCATTTTTTCTAACTGAATCTTTTTTTTCAAAGTCGTTCAAATTAATATATTGGAACCACAAGTTTTTCTTACAAGACATATCAGACTGAAAAATATATAGCTAACCGCCAAATTTTTTAAAAGAGTAATTCTCCACTATGGAAAAAACATACAATCCTCATGCAATTGAACAACGTTGGTATGAAACCTGGGAAAGTAATGGCTATTTCTCAGCAGAATTAGAACAAAGTGCTCAGCAAAAAAACAGTTATTGCATCATGATTCCACCTCCAAATGTCACTGGCAGTCTACACATGGGACATGCATTCCAGGACACCATAATGGATACCTTAACCCGCTATCATCGTATGAAGGGTGATAATACACTTTGGCAGCCAGGAACCGATCATGCGGGTATCGCCACCCAGATGGTCGTTGAACGTATAATCAATAGTGAAGGTAAAACACGTCACGATGTCGGCCGTGATGCATTTATTGATAAAATCTGGGAATGGAAAGATCACTCTGGCAGCACAATTACCAAACAGCTCAGACGTATGGGCGCATCGCTTGATTGGCAGCGTGAGCGTTTTACGATGGATGATGGGCTTTCTGATGCAGTTAAAGAAGTCTTTGTTAAACTCTATGAAGAAGATCTCATCTATCGTGGTAAACGTCTGGTCAACTGGGATCCGGTTCTACACACAGCAGTATCAGATTTAGAAGTACTCTCCGAAGAGGAAAATGGTCATTTCTGGCACATGCGTTATCCTTTAAGTGACGGCAGTGCTGATCTGATTGTTGCTACTACTCGTCCAGAAACCATGTTAGGTGATAGTGCAGTTGCTGTTCACCCTGATGATGACCGCTATCAGGCTATGATTGGTAAAACCATTAAACTGCCTCTCACTGATCGTGAAATTCCAATTATTGCTGATGATTACGTTGATCCTGAATTTGGAACCGGTTGTGTAAAAATTACGCCTGCACATGATTTTAATGACTATGAAATGGGTAAACGGCATAATTTGCCGATTATTAATATCTTTACTATCGATGCAGCCATCAATGACAGCGCCCCTGTAAAATACCAGGGTATGGATCGTTATGTGGCCCGTAAAGAAATAATTAAAGATTTAGATTCAGCAGGCTTATTCGACAAAATTGAAGACCATCGTTTAATGGTTCCACGAGGTGATCGCTCCGGTGCAGTCATTGAACCTTATTTAACGGATCAATGGTACGTAAAAATTGCACCACTTGCAGAACCTGCCATTAAGGCCGTCCAGGATGGTGATATTCGTTTTGTCCCTGATAATTGGAAAAATACCTATTATGAATGGATGAATAATATAGAGGACTGGTGTATTTCACGGCAAATCTGGTGGGGACATCGTATCCCGGCCTGGTATGACGAAAACAATAAAGTCTATGTTGGTCGAGATGAGCAGGAAGTCCGTAAAAAGCATCAATTAGATGACAGTATCAAATTAAGACAAGATGACGATGTACTGGATACCTGGTTTTCCTCTGCTCTTTGGCCTTTTTCTACTCTTGGCTGGCCAGAAAAAACACCTGAATTAGACACCTTTTATCCTACAAATGTATTGGTAACCGGCTTTGACATTATTTTCTTCTGGGTTGCCAGAATGATAATGATGGGCCTTAAATTTACGGGTCAGGTCCCCTTTAAAGAAGTCTATGTTCATGGTCTTGTCAGAGATTCCCATGGCCAGAAAATGTCAAAATCCAAAGGCAATGTATTGGATCCAATTGACCTGATAGACGGTATAGAACTAGAAACACTCGTCGAAAAACGCACTAAGGGTATGATGCAGCCGCAAATGGCTAAAAAGATTGAGAAAGCAACACGAAAAGAGTTCAAGGATGGTATCCCCTCTTTTGGTACAGATGCACTGCGTTTTACCTTTGCCATTCAAGCGACAACAGGACGCGATATTAAATTTGATATGGGTCGAATTGAAGGTTACCGTAATTTCTGTAACAAACTTTGGAATGCTTCACGTTATGTTTTAATGAACACTGAAGGTCATGACTGTGGTATTGAAAGCAACAGCGAAATGCTCTTTAATTTAGCAGACAAGTGGATCATCTCTCGTTTACAGGAAACAGAAAAACAAGTATCTGAGTCATTAAATACTTATCGACTCGATTTGGCCGCTCAGGCTATTTATGAATTTACCTGGAATGAATATTGCGATTGGTATTTAGAATTATCAAAATCTCTGCTTAGCGGCAAAGATCTGGATAATATTGATTCTGCTTCAATTATAGCGCAACAACGAGGAACACGACATACACTGGTCCATGTATTAGAAACACTATTACGTATGACACACCCCATTATGCCTTATATTACCGAAGAAATTTGGCAACGGGTTGCACCATTATCCGGGATCTCAGAAAATACGATAATGCTGCAGGCTTATCCTGAACCAGACTTGAAAAAAATTGATCAATCAGCACTTGATGAAATGACCTGGTTACAACAATTTGTGCTTGGCATACGTCAAATCCGTAGTGGTTATGATATAAAACCAGGTAAACCCCTGACTGTATTATTACAAAATGGCACACAAAAAGACAAAGACAGACTATCTGATAATGAATCTATGATAAAAAATCTAGCCCGTCTGGTATCCATTCAATGGCTCGAAAATGAGGATGATATTCCTGAATCTGCTACTGCCTTGGTTGGAAAATTGCAATTACTTATCCCCATGGCTGGTCTGATTAATGTCGAAGAAGAGCGTGAAAGACTTAATAAGGAAATTGATTATAATCAGGGTTTTATAGTAAAACTTGAAAATAAACTTGCTAATGAAAATTTTGTCAGCCGTGCACCAGATAATGTTGTTGCTTTAGAACGGCAAAAACTATTGGACACGCAAACAAAATTAAATAGTTTGACCGAACAACTTGAAAAATTAAAAACCTTATAATTTTATAAAGTTTTTTTGAGCTCTTTTAACAGCTTAATTTTATTTTTAAATCAGGCTGTTAAAAGAGATATTTGCAATGTAACTCATCGTTACTCTTCCGACCCTTTAGCGTGATTATAATTATCATAACCGATCAAATATCACCACCAAGTGTGTCTGGACTTTATTTATTACAGCTCATGTTTTCAACATGACGCATGACAATTCAGGTAATTTATTATGGTTTTTAACAAATTATTCAAACCTTTAATTAATACATTCACTAAAGACAAGTGGCAAAGCCGAAATTCTGAAGTACGTAAAAAAGCCGTACAGAATCTACCCGTAAGTGATCAAAATACTTTAAATGATATCGCTATTAATGATGCAGATGAATCTATTCGGGCTATTGCTGTAAACAAACTTCATGATCTTGATATGTTACAGACTATCATAATGAAAGGGACTAATGAACTAGTCAAACAAGCAGCCCAGAATCGTCTTTTTCAGTTACTTTGCGGTCTCAAACATCCTATTCCTGATTTTGATGTCCGAGAAAAAATGATCCGCGGCAGTCGCAATTCAGCACTACTTGAATACGTTGCCGAACATGCACAAGAAGCATCGTTGAGAGAGCTCACGATAAAAAGAATCAGTCGTGATCCACTCCTTGGAAATATTGCACTAAATGATAAGAATGCCCAGGTCAGACAACTTGCAGCTAAACAAATTGCTAAACGTTCAACGCTTGAGCGAGTTGCCAAAAATTCACGCCGTAAAGATAAACGTGTTTACAAAATCATTAAAAACAAACTTGACAGGATAATTGAAGATGAAGAACGTCCGGTATTATTAGCTAAAGAAGTCATCGATATTTGTAATAAACTGGAAAAGCTTCATAAACGAAACCTGCTGCTTCAAGAAAAATCGACATTTGAGAATTATGTTACTCGTTGGAGTGAAATTCAGAATTTTGCCGATAGTAAAACGACTGAACGATATCATTCGATATGTTCCGGCATCATTAACAGCATGGATGAACTGGAACAAATTCAACAAAAAGAAAATGAAGCCATTTTAAATCTCGACAGATTACTGAGTAATTTATCAAATGCTGTGGATGAACTTCTCAATATCAAAGAAAGCCATGAATCTGATCAGGAACTCATTGAGAGTAGAAAAAAAATTATTATTAACCTCAGTCAGGAATGGAATGAAATTATCAAAACAGTCAATCATGAAGATACTGTAGCATCCTACAATTCAAAGTATCAGTCAATTCTTGATTTAGCCGATACAAAAACTGAATCTGAAAAACTTCCCACGTCCAATCATATAGAAATAATCAAGGGTCTTACCGAACAAGCCGAAAATATGCTGAGAAAATCTGGCTTTATTTTAGAAAAAACCATTTCAGTATTACAAAGTAAATTTAAACAACAACTTGAAAACAATATCATACCATCAGACGAAATTGTGCAATTTCAAAACAAGTTTGATACGGCCATTAATCAATTAAAAGATCAGTTAAATATTCAACAAAACCAGGCACATATTTTAAAAACTGAATGTGATAAACACTATGAAAAGATTCAATCTCTTATCAACGAAGGGCATATTACTGATGCAGAAAAAATATTACATGAACAACTAAAACAGATTGATAAATCTGTAGTCATTTCGAATATAGAAAAACAGCACTATCAAAATGAACTTAAGCAACTCCAGGCTCAGTTAGGCGACTTATCTTCCTGGCGCAACTGGGCACATGATAAAGAGCGTGAAAATTTAGTATTAAAAGCGGAGCAACTTGTTGAACAGGCAAAAGTGTCTGAAACACTCGATAAAGATTATCCAGATATTACTTTTGCTGTAAGGGAGTTACGCCAGCAATGGAAGAAAATGCGTAGTCATACACAAGAAGAACTATGGCAACGTTTTAACACTGCCTGTAATCATGCCTATGAACAATGTACTCCCTATATAGAAAAACAAACAGTAATACACCAGGAAAATCTTAAAGCCAAACAAATACTTTGTCAGCAGTTAGAAGATTATATAAAAACAATGAACTGGCCTGGTTCAGAAAAACAAGAAATTGATCATTCTATTGACTGGATTCAAGTTGATAAGATTACCCGACAGGCTCGTAAAGAATGGTCAACGATTGGTTATGTCGAACGTAAGGATCAAAAATCAATTAATAGACGTTTTGATAAAGCCATTGAGATCATTCGCAATGAATTAAAAAAAGTATGGCAGGTTAATCAAGAACAATTTTACAATCTAATTCATCTTGTTGAAGCATTGCATGAGACGATAGAGGAGGATATTACCGGTGCCATCAATAAAGCCAAAGATTATCAACAACAATGGAAAAAAATTGGTCCTGTTTCCCCCTATCAGCGTAACAAGCTCTGGAAAAAATTCCGTAGGGCATGTGATGTAATTTTTGATAAACGACAAGAAAATATTGAACAAAAAAATAATCTGAATACAGAAAAACTTCGTGAAAAGGAAGCTGTTTGTGAGAACCTTGAAGCCCTTAATCAACAGCCACTGAATATCAATGACCTTGAAATTGCCTGTAATGACATCAAAAAACTATGGTTAGAACTCAAACCCCAGGCTAAAGCTTTGAGTCAGGATGTCAATAAACGTTATGCAATCGCAATTGATAACTTCAATCAAAAAATACAGGATCTGATCAGTGAGCAAGAAACGTTTAAACTTGAATTACTCAGTAAAAAAGCGGAATTATGTACTCAGATAGAGCAATTAAAAGACATTAATGATGAAGCTGTTAGTCAACTTAAAGAACAATGGTCAGAGTATGAGAGCAAGCCGCTTAGTGGTCCACAACTTAAACATCGTTATATAAATGCTTTAGAGTCAATTGGTGCCGATAAATCAGCTCTAATGGAAGCAGAACGCAACAATAAAAATGACTTTTGTCTTAATTAGTGTCCATCCGTAAATAGCCTTTTTTTAGCATTCAACTAAAAAAAAGGCCATACAAAATCATATTCAGCTTTCTTAAAATTTA
>JAHXHI010000136.1 GCA_025656775.1 gamma proteobacterium symbiont of Bathyaustriella thionipta | reverse complement strand
TGTAACTTAAATTCCTGGGTATATCTTACCATTTTTGTCTCCTAATACTAAATTTTTCAGGCGACAGGTATGTTGACATAGGGGGGGTTTGACCAGCTCGCAAAAGATAAACTAGCTGCATCCAAAATTGTTCATGCGGATGAGACAGGGATTAATATACAAAGCAAACGACGATGGTTACATTGTGCCAGCAATTCGTTATGGACGTATTTCTTTCCCCATGAAAAGCGAGGAACAGAAGCCATGGATGCAATGAATATCATTCCTCGATTTAAAGGGATCTTATGCCATGATCACTGGAAACCTTATTATCGTTATGATGGTTGTTTGCATGCATTATGTAATGCCCATCATTTGAGAGAACTGACCAGTGCACACGAGCAAGATGGACAAGAATGGGCTGGTATGATGAAGGCATTACTTGAAGAGATAAATATTGCCGTTCATGATGCTGGAAATTCTCTTGATAAAAAACATGCCGATAACTATCGACAAAAGTATCGGTTATTACTGGAAAATGCAGAAAAAGAGTGTCCTCCACCGGATGAAACACAGCGAACGAGTAAACGGGGACGAGTTAAACGAAGTAAAGCACGAAATTTACTGGAAAGATTAATCAATTACGAAAATGACGTGCTACGATTTATGGAAAATCCCGATGTCCCTTTTACCAATAACCAGGGTGAAAATGATATCAGGATGACCAAAGTACAACAAAAAATATCAGGCTGTTTTCGAAGTACTGAAGACGCTGAAATATTCTGTCGTGTGCGTGGTTATTTATCAACTTGCCGAAAACATGGGGTAAGTTCCAGTCATGCGATGGAAATGTTATTTGAGAAAAAGCTGCCAGATTTTATCTGATGGTTTTTAAATTAAAAATTTACGCTGAATAATTACTAAAGCGCTTACTTATTAATAAAAAAATTATGCCGGGCATATCTGTCCGGATTCCTCCAACATTTTTTTTCTTCCAGTTTAACCCTTTTTCAAAATCACATCGTCTATACCTGTAAATTGACACTTTTTTATACACGTCTAAAGTTAAAGTAATACTCAATATGAGCATTACCAAAGATTAAACAGGGGAATACGATGAAAGCCAAAAGTCTCTATGGGATGATTGCACTGGGTCTGTGTGCATTCTCAGTGACCAATAGTTATGCACGGATTAAATTAATCACTCTGCCTGTCAGAGAACATGTGGAAATTCAGCTGGAAAATGAACAAACGACCATTGTTGAAGAAGAACGCATCGTGCCCTTGAGAAAGGGGAATAATGATATTGATTTTTCCTGGCATAATACATCGATTCGTCCCGAAACGATTGTCTTTAGAGTGCTTGATGATGAAAATTCGATAAAAACCAATGTCCTGTCAGTCAGTTATCCTCCGAATGAATCAGCATTAACCTGGAAAGTCTCTGCCAACCAGAATGGCAGTGCACGAGTACGGATTACTTATGCCATTACTCGTCTGGATAAAAATTACCATTATATCGCTCGTGCCAATGAGGATGAAAGTAAAATGGACCTGATGCAGTATATCAAGGTCAAAAATCAATCCGGTGAATCTTTCCTTAATGCCAGTATGAATACCGGTTCGGGAAATCCAGTTGTTTTGCCAATGGGACTTGATGAAACCCAGGAATTTTTAAATCAAAGTTATCCTGCGGTTGCAATTGATAAGACCTATACCGTGAATGCCTCAAAACTGGGTTATCGAAATCGTGCCCAGGATAAGCTGAATGTGTTTATGCACTATCAGCTTCATAATGATAAAGCCCATAATTTAGGTAAACAGTCGCTTGCATCGGGTAAATTTCGGATTTACCAGCAGGATAAAAAAGGGACTTCAGTTTTTGTTGGTGAAGACTGGGGCAAGTATACAGCTAAAGAGAATAAAACCTCACTTTTTATCGGCCAGGCCAGAGATATTGTGGTTAAACGGGTTATTGAACGCCAGAAACGTCAGCGTATCAATGGCAATCTTTACAATATTGATGTGCTGGTTAAGTATGAAATTGAAAACTTTAAAGATAAACCCGTTAATTTAACTATTGAAGAATCCTTACTTCATTTACGTAACGAAGTGTTTACTCCGAAAACATCTTATGAAAAGAGTGCGCTTGAATGGACCTTGGGCGATGAGACGTCTTTTGCCGATAAACCACTAAAAAAACTCACCAACAGTCAAAAAATTGCTTATCAGATTACCTTACCGGCACGAACCGGTGCGGCTAACAACGTGACACTGGTAAAGAAACTGAATATTAACTTTAAGAATGAGTGGTGAACAAAATGACGATTGATACTTTAGCGATAAAATCAGTGCTGACAAAAGTACCATTCAAGAATGGACCCTCTGTTAACTTGAGCGATACATTTTTTATAATCATGCTTATGAGCTTTATTTCACTGAGCGTCATGGCAAAAAATATTGATCTCTCAACACTGCCGTCACGGGATAGTGTGCAATTAACCATTTATAACTCTGAAGATTTGACGCTGGTTCGTGAAACCCGTCAGATCAGTATCAAAAAAGGACAAAATCGGTTGCAATTCAGCTGGGCCAATACGAAAATTGATCCGACTTCGGTTCAGCTTGAATTTTTATCACATCCCATTGAGATGCATCTGAGTAATACCACATTTCCTCATGACAAGCCGCAGATGCTCTATTGGCATATTACCAGTTCAGTTGAACGATTGGCGACGGTTGAAATTAGTTATTTTACTTCAGGTATTCGCTGGCAGGCTGATTATTCTGCCATTTTGGCACAATCTGCAAAGACAATGGCGCTTGATAGTTTTGTCACTGTGACCAATCATTCTGGTGAGAATTATGAAAATGCCCAGGTTCGTCTGGTGATAGGTAAAATTAATCTGGTGGAACGGGTTAATGAACTGGTCAATCGGGCTAACTATAAAAAGGAGCAGCTGCAAGAGCGTAAACGTTCAGTGCGGGTAAAAATGGCAAAAAAAATGATGGGTAAGGCCTCAGGACGTTATGATATGGCGCCAATGTCTTCCGTGGTGATGGAAGACGGTATGATGGCAGAAAAGGAAGTCGCAAAAGACAGTCTCAGTGAATACACTATTTTTACCATTGAAGGTACTGAAACGATTTCTGATCAATGGGCTAAAAGACTGCGTACCGGTTTTGCACAGACTATTGCAACGGATATCATTTATCGTTATCGCCCCAGAGAATACGGTCATATTCTGGCACGAGTTTTAAGCTTTAAAAATAATAAGCAATCCTCATTGGGTGAAGCACCTTTGCCAGAGGGTAATATTCAGATTTATCAAAAAAACCAGCAGGGCAGTCTGACCTATATTGCTGGTTTAACTCTTAAATATACTTCAATCGATGATAAGGTTGAATTAAATACCGGTACTGATCCTGATATTCATTTTGAATTAGTGAATTTAAAAAACTGGCATGATAATATCTGGATGCATTATAAAAAAGGTAACCTTTATCGTAGGATAGGGGATGGCCATATAAAAATTGATCATAATAGTACGGTAGCAGGCTGGAATGAACATCGCCTTTTTGTGCAGCACCTTCGCAATTTTACAGATAAGCCCATTAACGTGGAAATTCGCCGGGTGATCTCTGGAGATGCTGTAGTTAAAAGCCAGCTGGATATTAAACAACATGATTTCCAGACGGTGGATATTCATACCCGTCTGGCAGTCGGTGATAAACAGGAATTATTATATGAAACCCTGGTTAAAAAAGGGCGTAATGCCAAACAAAATCAACTATTATTAAAGAATACGAAAATCAAGTATCCTGTTTGGTAAACACAAATGGTATTTCTATCACATTATTATCCAGTGGTTATATTCATAAATGATGTCTGTATGGTATAAAAGACTGGTGATTGAGTTAAGGAAAAGGAAGACACTATGAAAAAACAGTTGTTAATAATCTCTGCATTACTCAGTGTGGGGGGGCTAAACACGCCTGCTTATTCTGGCTGGCAAGATTGGGTTAAGGAAGCAGATAAAGTTTTACAATCAACAACAGGGCAGGATAGCCGTTCAACCGTGACATCTGCTTTATCAAATGATGAAATTACTCAGGGGCTAAAAGAAGCACTGGATGTGGGTGTCAAAAAAGCCATTGATACACTGGGTACAAAAAATGGTTTTCTTAATGATCAATCGGTCAGGATACCTTTACCGGACAGTATGCAGCAAGTTGAAAAAGCACTGCGTTCATTTGGCCAGGAGGAAATGGCCGATGAATTTGTCACCAGCATGAATCGCGCAGCAGAAAAAGCAGTGCCGCAGGTCACCAATGTCTTTGTTGATGCCATTTCCAAAATGTCACTGGATGATGCACAGGGAATTTTATCAGGAGGCGATACTGCGGCCACGGACTATTTTAAAACACATACCTCTGAGCAGTTAGGTCAGTTAATATCACCCTATGTCAATGATGCCATGAATGAGGCACAAGTCACCCAATATTATAAATCGATGGCGAGCCAGGTTAAAAAATATGATAGCTTTGGTTTAATGGATTCTTATCTGGGTAGTGCGGCTGATATTGACCGCTATGTGACGGATAAAACAATGGAAGGCTTATTTACTAAAATTGCAGCACAGGAAAAACTGATTCGTCAAAATCCGGCGGCACGTTCAACAGAGATACTCAAAGATGTATTTGGTTCGATTAGTCGATAGCCCGGTACTTTGACGTGGATACACAGCAATTATCACTGATTGACAGCCATTGTCATCTGGATTTTTCAGTGTTTGATCATGATCGTTCAGCAATTATACAAGCCTGTCGGGAAGCTGATATTCAAACGATTATTGTTCCCGGCGTTTGTCGTAAAGACTGGCAGAAGATTTTATCATTATGTCACCAGGATAATATGCTTTATCCTGCACTGGGCTTACACCCATGCTTTATTAATGAACATCATGTCAGTGATCTCGATGAATTAACTCAGTATTGTGCTTCGATGAGTGCTGTGCACAGCGAAACACCGGCATTAGCCGCTATTGGTGAAATTGGTCTGGATTTCTTCATCAAAGAAACTGATCGAAAGATACAGGGGTATTATTTTTCTGAACAATTGAACATTGCCAGTCAATATCAACTGCCGGTATTGATCCATGCTCGAAAATCTCATGATGAAGTGATTAAACACTTAAAACAAAATACCTCATTAAGAGGGATTATTCATGCTTATAGTGGCAGTTATGAGCAAGCAAAAGAGTATCTGAAAAGAGGCTTTAAATTAGGCTTTGGCGGTGCATTTACCTATCCTAAAGCGACTAAACTCAGAGCTTTGGTATCCAGGCTGCCCATTGATGCGTGGGTTCTGGAAACGGATGCGCCGGATATGAGTCCGTTGACACATCATGGTGAAAAAAACAGCCCTCAGTATTTACTTGAAATTGCCAGGGAATTTGTGGTCTTATATGATAGTAAGCTTGATTTTGACTTTATTGTTAAGCAACTTCAGCAAAATACACAAGATATATTACCCTCTTTAAAGAACACACTGAAATAGAGTCTGGAATGCACACAAAAACACAAGCGTGCTTTAAATCATTATTTTTTTTGAGCAGTCTTGCTTTGATATGCATTCTTTATTCTCAACTGTCATGGGCACAATTAACGCTGCAAAAATCACAACAAAAACGCTATCCCATTGAGAATAAACAGATTAATGAATCCAGTGGACTGGCGTGTTCAACGCGTGATAAACAAGTCTTATGGACCCATAATGACAGTGGTCACATGCCCATTATTTATGCCCTGAATAGTAAGGGAAAAGATCTCGGTACGTTTCATCTGGAAGGTATTGAAAGTAATGACTGGGAAGACATGGATGCCTTTAAATATCAGGGAAATCATTATTTATTAATTGCTGATACCGGCGACAATTATCGTTTTCGCTGGGATTATCAAATGACTATTATTAAAGAACCTTCTGTTAATAAAGCCTTTAATAACAGCAACAATTCGGCTATTTCTCCTGCCTGGTCATTTGCTTTTAAATATGAAAATGATCAATCCTATGATGTTGAGGCGGTTGCCGTTGATAGTGTGCATGAAAAGATTGTCTTATCCAGGCCATTATGGCGTTGATTGGGTGTCACAAATTTAATGGCACTGTGTTGATGTTCATCGTTATACCAAAGCACAAAT
>JAHXHI010000128.1 GCA_025656775.1 gamma proteobacterium symbiont of Bathyaustriella thionipta | reverse complement strand
TCCTTGCTGCTCAGAAGCGGCCTCGCCAAGATTTTCATTCATTGCACCGATATATCTCAGCACTTTATCAGGAATCTCATGTATTAATCCAAAAGCTCTATGTGCAATAGCTATCATTAGTGAGGTAAGTATCATTAAAAAGGCTATAAATGTAACAATTCCAGAAGTGTGTTCCGCATTAACTGAAGCCATCATAGGCTGAAATGTAAGGAGAACAAAACGACCCATAACAACCATTAAGATCATTGATGAAAAAAGACCGAAAAGCATTAGAGTTGGTCTCATAAATAGACTTAGACATATCATATATCCTGCTTTGGCGTGATTGTTGATGGCCCCATCCCCTTCAGGGATTGAGTGAGCAGCCGCCCAAATAGGTGCTGCTATGGTTGCCTCTATCAATAAAACAAACCAGCCAGCAACTCCCATGGCCCACATAAAGTAAGGCAGCGTGGGTAAATAAAATGCCAAGCTAAGAGCGACAGGAAAGAGAAGAATGATACCAATGGTTACAATCTGAACTGCGTCTTGAGCAATAAGCTTTGCTGTTTCTGCTAAAAATACAGAACCTGTTTTGAGTAGTCCACCAAGTCCTGGAATCAATTCAAGTGGGGTACTACCTTCTTTAACTGCCTCAGATGTAGCGCCAGTTACAACAGCAAGCATTCTTGAGGCTATATAAGCAGCTTCCATAGTCCAAATTAAGCCATGCCCGATCTGAGCCATTGCAATAATAGGATCTTCCGCTTTAGCTGAACTGTTAATTATAGCACCTATACCTTCTGAAACTTGAGGCCAATAGCTAGGCTTACTATCCTCAAGCCCTGATTCTTCTGAAGCCTTGATTGCACCGTACTTAGAATTAACAGTTCTTTCTGTTAAGATTAAATTGGCTTTTTTTATCAAACCAACAACTGAGTCACTATCAGATAAGGCATCACTATTTGGTTCTGTAAACTCGACATTGGTAATTTCTTTTGCAAAACCCTGAACCTGCTCATTTAATCTAACAATACTAATATACCAAGTTCCAGCATCTATCCAACCATTTTTAAGTGCTGTGTCTTTCCACCCTGTATTTTTGTTGGCTTCTTTATTTAACGCTGACGTAGCTGTTGTTATAGCATCAGTTATCGATGATTCAAAAACGGCAGCGGCATCAGCAATTTCATTGCCTGACCATGACGGAGACTCATCTGTTACAAGATTATATGCCAAAACATGCATTTCGTCCTCAAGCACTGTTAAAGCTGTTGACAACTCCTTGTATGCGTCACGCCTGATTTCACCCTCTTTAACTGGAGTTAAGTAAGAATTAGAGCCAATAGTTGACTCAGAAACCGATATAGTTGAGGTTCCACAAACATTGGCGGGTAGTTCATCTAAGTCGTAACTGGTTATCTTGTCCCAATATCCACCTAAAAAACTACTACCTTTACCTGAAAAACTAATGACAGTCTTATGACCCTTGGCACCATCAGGCAGGTCAATTACGTGCCCCTTAATAGAACGGGTGACTGCTACTTCACCAGCAGCTTGATTGACAGCGGCCTGACAAATATTCATACCCAATAATCTTAGTGCAATATTTTCTCCATCTACATGCACAGTTGGTGGGTATAGAGTACCAGAGGTATCCATATGATTTAATGCCGCTTCCCATGTACTGTCAGCTAGACCAATACCTTTGCCAGCAAACCACAATACACCAAGTTGCATGACAGAAAAACCACTGGCCATAGGCAGCATCAGAGCAAGAGCAAGAGTGGTTCTTAATGGTACCCACATAGAATTATAGGCTTTACCCATCACTTGACCTTCATGAGCTGTATTCATAACACCCGATAGTGCAGTGTATCCAATAATAATTCCAGAAAACAACAAGCAACCAATGTTTAATATTGCAGACATCACTCCGAGAATGGTATCAGGTGCGCCTGGCCCAGCGGTGTGGAATATAATATTGGTAGATTCACCATAAATATATTTCAGATATTCTACTGATTTGTCGGTAAAAGGCGGGTCAATTACAGTAGCGTAAGATGGAGCAGACACTACTATTAATAAAAACAGCAATAAAGCAATATCTATTCTTGTTAAAGGTTTCATGAAATATATTTCCAATACAGTGAAAAATTAAAAGCTTTTATTTATATGCTAATATATATAAAATAAAGTATTATGTAAATTATTAAAGCATTGTATTAGGTTGACTTATGGTTATTAAGGCATAATATTTTTTAATTTGAGACTTATTTACTTTAAAAACATGAATATAAGCATAACAATATAGCTCAGAATAATATTTTAAGGACATATATGACTTCAGATACAAAAGAATTCAATCTTCACAACGAAGCGGTTGATGCTAAATACAATGGTTTTTTAAATAAACATCTAACAAAGATGGAAAACCAAGAAGCTTGGGTTCTTGATTCAAATCCTGAAGTACAAAAAGAGCTAACAGAGTGGGCTGATGGTTTAGAGTCAGAAACTGAATTTGATGAATTAAGAAAATATGATGAAGAATTATTAATTATTCTTTCGTTTATTAGAGTAAAGAAATCAATGTCACTTTTACAAGGCTTAGAAAAAAAAATACCTGGCATACCTATAGAGCTAATGTATGTCAATGATAGAAACAATCATCCTGAAAAATTTAAGAAAAAAATACAAAAAGCATCATTGATTTATAGAAACCGTCTGATAGCACTACATAGAGCAGATCTGATAAGAAGAGTTTTTTCAAAAGAGCGTTGTGAGAAAGTTATGTACGCATTAAAGGAAGTTGGATAATGTCATTATTTAAAAAATCAAAAAAAATATTTATACCACTATTAATAGCAATTCCAATTAATGCAAATTCGGGAGCGTTAGCTGAACAACAACTTGAAGATATTAAAGGAATGCTTGAGGCTCACAATGAAAAGACTGGTATTCAAATTCAAGAATTTATAACTGAACCTTTACCAGCCGATTCGCAAGCATGTCTTGATGGGCTAATGGGTATTGATCTGGATATTTTCAGCGTTGATCCTTCAGGTAGATGGAAAAAAGTTGCCCAAAAATTAAGAGATGAAATGATGGATATGGCATGTGATGCAGCGTCTACTGCTTGGAATGATGCAGTAACTGCACTAGAGGGAAGTATGCAGTTACCATATGATCTCGGTGGCATAACAATTTCTGCTACAAGCAGCAAATCAGAATGGGGTGTAAAAGACAGTTCTGAATTTGAATTATCTGCATCAGAGATTGATTCATTTACTAAATCAGTTGATGAAATCGGTAATGTAGATACATCAGATGCACCTATGGATGACACAATTCTCGATGAAGTTGATGTGGAAGACACTTGGGATAAAGTCAAAGAAATTAACGATGATGTTAAGAAAGCACTTAAAGATAAATTTTTCTAAAAATGATTATGAAAAAAATAACTTGCTTAATAATAATTATAACTCCAGTGTTATCTCAAGCTGAATGTGAAATTGCAATTGAGCAACGAGAGCAGGTCACTGCATCGACTGAAGCCCACAAAAATGCAGTAAACACAATAATTAATGAGACTATTAAAAAACCAGAGCCATCAGAAATTCAAGCATGTCTTGATGGGTTGATGGGAATTAATTTAAATGTTCTTGAGCCAAACCCCAAAAAAGTATTTAAATCGGAATATTCTAAGAAAGAAAAGGAAATTACTAGCATGTCGTGTGATGCAGTTCAAACAGCATGGAATGACGCTGTAACAGGGATGGAAGGTCAGTTTAACTTGCCTTTTGATTTAGGTGGTCTATCTATTACAGCGACAAAAGGTGACTGGGGAAATGAAGAGTCCGAAGATTTAAAAATTTCAAATACTGAAGTCACTGCATGGTCTAAAGATTATATGTTTAATACCACAAATACTGATGCTGTTGACGATGAAACTATAATTGAAGAAGGGATGCTTTTACCTGATTTCGAAAAAGACAAAAACCCTATAACAGATGATTTAAAACAAACGTTTAAAGATCGGTTTTTCTAAATGAGCAAAATAATGAATTTTAAAAAAAATATCGTAAAAAAGAAAGCATTAATAATAATCCTAATGTCGGTATTATCTATATTTTCAACAACAACTTATGGTGGATGTGATGCTTGTATGCAGGCAGCAGCAAAAACAGCAGAATCAACATTAACTTCAGCTTTGTCAAGCACATTAGCAAGTGTTGAGACAAGAGTAAAATTAACAAAAGATCTTGCTCAAGCAATAAAACAAGCAGATATTAATATTAACGCAACTCTTACAAGCACTAATCAACAATTTAGAAAGTCGCTTGATGCATCTGGTGCAAGAATTGCGATGGAAATATCAAGGAATACAAAAGCAGTAACAGATTTAACAACACATCAAGTCAGTCAGATGACTACCACACTAAAAGAAAAAGAAAGCGCTGAACAAAAAATCCAGAATGACAGAGATTTTTCGCAACTTACAGGGCAACCTGTAAGCGGAGATGTAATGGTGGATAGAACCATTGCTCTAAAATCAGCCATGGTTGCAAGAGAGCAAATTTTAGATGGTTATATGAAACAAACTCATGAAATAAACAATTCAATTGAAGCTAATGATAAAAAATTATCATCAAGACATATTAAAGATATTGCTGAAGAAGATGAAATACTATTCTCACCAACTCCACTAATCACAGGCACTCAAATACAAACTATCGATGAACAAGAGAATACTAAGAAGTTTATTCGATTATTAACAAATTACAATCCAATATCAAATACGAATGCCACAGATAAAATATCAAGTGCTTTTAAAGCAAACGAAAGGGAGTTAAACAGGCGAATATGGAATGCAAAAATAGAAGCGGTTCAATACGTTTTGGCTGATGAAATGCTCGATAAAGTCGGATTGATTGATCCAACAGAATGGAAGTCAGCATATATGGAAGAAGCACAGACAGATGAAAATGGGAAGGTCAGTATGGCCGAAATGCTCAGAGCTGAAGTTGATGGGCGCATTATGACACCAGGTTGGTATAAGAACATGAAAGAGATGGGCAGCACTGGACTTTCAAGAGAAATTATTTACCAAAAGGCTACTCAATTAAAGTTAATGTGGGAATTATTAAAAAAAGAAGATCACACGCTGAGATTGCTTGCAATCAAAACATCCATGGCATTACAGGAAGATAAAAAACGCATCATGGGATTAAAATAAGGTGATGATTAAATTTAAAAAAAAATACATATTAGTAGCATTTATTTTATTAAACACCTTAGCAATAAGTCATAAAGCAACAGCGTATTATTGTGATGTTTGCATGAATAAATCAGCGGGTAAAATGAACTCTGATATTGCATCTGGGGCAACTCCAATGCCTGGCGATGTAGCACCGAGCATTGGCTTGACAGTTTCAGAAATAGGAATGGTAGTGGCGGCTGATGTTGCAATAAATGCCTCTATATGGTCAAACCATTATATATGGTTAAATGCATGGTCAGCTTCAACTGAAACAATTGTCAGTAGTATTGCCCAAAGTACAAAGGCAATGAATGAGTTAAAAAATCATCAGATAGAAAAAGCAACAGAAACAGTTAAGCAGGTACAATCTGTAATTGAAAAAAATAATGAAGATAGAGAGTTTTCGACTGTTTTATCTCAACCTGCCAGTGGTGACTTAAAAGTTGATCAAACAATAGCATTAAAAGAAGGTGTGTCAAAAAATCATGAGTTTTTAGTGAAACAAATGGTCCAAGTCCACAAAACAAACGATTCTATCGAAGCCATAGATAAAGGGTTAAGCAGTCGATATATAATAAATTTAGCAAAGCTACCAGCAAGTGATTTCTCATCTAATGGGATAATCAATGCAACATATATAAAGTCTCAAGATGAACAAGATTCATCAGTAAGATATGTTCAATTATCAACAAACCCAATACCTCTTAGAAATGCCAATTATATGGATAAAGGCAAAAATTCGATGAAGGTAAATAAGTATGAAATTGAGAGAAGATTATGGAACGGAAAAATTGAAATAATACAAAGAATAATGAATGAGAATGTAATAAATAAAATTGGGATGATTGAACCAGATTGAGTATGGCCAACTTATATGATGTAAATTCCCACGTTTTTAATCACAAAAATTGATGCTATAAAGCAAAAACCCCCTTAAATAAGTT
>JAHXHI010000221.1 GCA_025656775.1 gamma proteobacterium symbiont of Bathyaustriella thionipta | reverse complement strand
AAGGAAGTTTCACTACCTGAAAATGTAATTGCATTTAAGAAAAAATAATTTGGTCGGGGATGGCCGTTGTCACAACTAGGTCTACACCCTTAATAAACTCAGTGAACAGGCCATTACCTTACAAACACAATATCTGGTCAATAATAAAGCGCCCTTGATGGAAAAAGATCAATTACTTGATCCTGAAGATGATACGCTTTATTCGCAAATTCACAGCCTTTATCATAATAAATTCAAAGAGTTTAAAAATCGTTTTCTGTTTAGTGATATTTATTTTGTTGATCCTGAAACCGGAAATATAATTTATTCCGTTAGCAAGAAAATTGACTTTGCTACCTCTTTAATTAACGGGCCTTTGGCGCAATCTGAATTAGGCAAGGTTTTTAATAAAGCTAATCGGGCAACAAAGGCAGATTTTGTATCTTTAACTGATTTTTCACCTTACCTGCCATCTCTCAACCGTGCTTCTGCATTCATTGCATCACCTCTTTTTGATGATGAAGAAAAAACCGGGATTTTGATTTTTCAACTCAATACTGAAATGATTAATCAAATTATGACCAGTAATAAAAAGTGGCAGCAAGTCGGTATGGGTAACACCGGAGAAAGTTATCTGGTTGGTTCAGACAGACTGGCACGCAGTATTGATCGAAGACTGGTTGAAAACTCAGAAAACTATTTCTCATTAATTAAACAAAGCGGCATGAGTCAAAAGAGTATTGATAATATTAAGTCTAAAAATACCAATGTATTAATACAATCGATGGAAACATCCGGTACACAAAATGCTTTTTCTGGGACAGCAGGCTTCTCAGAATATTTAAATACACTCTCTATACCTGTTTTATCAGCTTATTCAAGCATGAAACTGGCCGATTTAAACTGGGCTATTATTAGTGAAATTAGTGTTGCTGAAGCATTTTCTCCTGTTGAAGCATTGAAAAAGACCATTGCAACCTCTGCTTTATCTGTTTTTTTATTAATGCTTGCCTTGTCTGTGGCTGCAGGTTTATTCTTTTCCAGAATGATCACCAAACCGATTATTCACTTGAGCAATATGATCAAGGAGATTGAACAAACCTCTGATTTAACCAAGCGCATTAATATGAATCACAATAATGAAATTGGCATCACAGCCAATGCGTTTGACAATATGCTGTCAAAATTTCACAACAGTCTGCAGGAAGTGTCACACACTGTTCATTATTTCACCAATGCCACCAATGTGCTTAAAGAACATTCTAATGAGACCAACACGATTATTAGCAGACAAAACCAATAAACCAGTCAAATAGCCAGCTCCATTAACAGGATGATGGATAAATCCAGAATTGTAAATCAACATACTGAATTTGCATCTAAAGCAACCCACCAGACAAGAGATGAGGCACAAAAAGGCCAGAAAAGTGTCCTATCCACAATTAATGCCATTAATCAGGTGGCCACTCAGATTGAACAATCTTCCGTAGTCATTCATCAATTAGAATCGGATAGCGATAATATTGGTTCTGTCAGAAGCGTGATTAAGAGTATTGCAGAACAAACCAACTTATTAGCTCTTAATGCCGCCATTGAAGCAGCCAGGGCGGGTGAATCAGGTCGTGGTTTTGCAGTAGTAGCCGATGAAGTCAGACAACTTGCCAGCCGTACACAAGATGCAACCAGTGAAATTCAATCACTCATTGATCGTTTTCAATCGGCAAGTAAAGATGCGGTAAATGTAATGAATGCCAGTAAAACTCATACAATAAAGAGTGTTCAGCAGGCCAAAGATGCCGGTGAAGTATTAAATACAGCCACCCATTCAGTTGAATCCATTGATAAGAAAAATCAACTCATCAAAGAAGCAGTAAGTGAACAGGCTGCACTTTCAGAAGAGATAAACCATAATATTGAAATGATCGTTGCAGAAAGCCAGAACACAAGTAGTTCAGCACTGGAGATAAAAACATCCAGTGAGATACTTTCTGAACTATCTGACAATTTACAAATTCTGGTCGATCAGTTTAAAATTGAGGAACTTCCCCCTCGTTAACTGATTACTTATAACCAACAAAGCGCTTTTTAATCACCTTCTATCCTTCATCTGAAAGACTCCAGTCAATGAATTTTTGTACTTTAGCTGAGGGTTTGCCATGTGTGATAAGATAAAGTGGACGGGTAATGGGATAATCAGGGTTATTTACACTGCCTATTTGATCAGCAATATCTAATGTAAACAAGGGGTGAACAAATCTGTCAGTATATTTTCACATTCAAAGCACTGACAGATTCCGGTACACAATTAAATCTTTTCAATTATTCGGTTGATAATATCGGCAATTTGTTGCGACAGCGGCGCTATTTTCTCAAATTCCTTCGTGGCCTGCTCATCATTTCCAGCGGCTTTTAGCTCCACCACATCAGTCAAAAATAGCTTAAACTGACTCAAAGGCTAATCAATGCCACATTTTTCCAGTTCATCAAAATATACTCTTTTGCGATAATTGATCAGACCATTGGTAGACGCATCATGATTTTCCACATCACCCGGTTTTGATAAATCTTTCTGAATTTGACCCGCCAGTACCTTGCCGTATTCCACACCCCATTGATCAAAAGAATTAATGTTCCAGATGATCCCCTGTACAAAAACCTTATGCTCGTACATAGCGAGTATAGAGCCCAGTGTTTTAGGTGTAAGCCGTTCAAAAATAATCGTATTAGTGGGTTTATTACCATCAAATACTTTATGCTGAATCACTTCTTCAATCGTTTTTTTATCAAAACCCTGATGTTTCATTTCTTCCACGGCTTCAGCATATTTCTTGCCCAGCATTAAGGCTTTAGTTTGTGCCAGACAGTTAGAAAACAGCACTCTGTGATGCAGACCCAGTGGATTTTGGCTTAAAGCAGGTATCAGAAAATCAGCAGGAACAGGTTTAGTCCCCTGATGTAATAATTGAAAGAACGCATGCTGCCCATTGGTACCTGATTGCCCCCAGATAATAGGTCCGGTTAAATAATTAACACGATGACCATTGCGATCAATGGTTTTACCATTACTTTCCATATCCAGCTGCTGCAAATAATCCGGCAAACGTTCCAGATATTGGCTGTAAGGCATAATTGCATGACTTTGTGCATCAAAGAAATTGTTATACCAAACGCCTAATAAAGCCAGAATAACGGGAATATTTTCTTCTAATGGTGCTTTTTGAAAATGCTGGTCCATCTCATAAGCCCCGTCTAAAAGGGATTCGAAATGATCCATACCCAGATATAGGGCTATCGTTAAACCCACCGATGACCACAGAGAATAACGCCCGCCAACCCAATCCCAAAATTCAAAGGTGTTAGCTTGATTTATACCAAATTTTTCGGCTAATTCAATATTTGTGGTGACTGCAACAAAGTGGTTTTCTATGGCTTTTTCATTACCCACCAGATCTAAAAACCACTTTCTGGCGCTGTAGGCATTGAGCATGGTTTCCTGTGTGGTAAAGGTTTTGGAAGCGATCACAAATAATGTGGATTCCGGTTCAACCTGCTTTAAGGTTTCCACCAGATGAGTCGCATCTGCATTGGAAATGAAATAAGCGTTTAAGCCCCTTTGAGCAAAAGGCTTCATAGACTCACACACCACATGAGGCCCCAAATCAGACCCCCCGATGCCAATATTAACAATGCTTTTTATTCGAGCCCCATTGTAGCCACGCCATTCACCAGAACGAACCTGTTCAGAAAAATCCCTCATATGAGACAAAACAGCTTTAACCTTAGGCATCACATTCCGACCATCGACCCGGATGGGTTTATTCGAGCGATTTCTTAATGCCATATGCAATACCGAACGATCTTCAGTCGTATTAATTGACTCTCCGGCAAGCATATTATCACGCCATTCTTCCACACTAGCCTGTCGGGCTAAGGTAAATAAGCGCGTCATCGTTTCAGCCGTTACTCTATTTTTTGAATAATCCAGTAAAATATCATTCAAACTAGCCGAAAAATCCTCAAAACGATGCGGGTCTTCAGCAAACATATCACGCATATGAACATCTTTTATCGCTTCATAATGTTCTTTAAGTTCAAGCCAGGCATTTGATTCAATTAAATCATTCATAGTTATCGAGATCCTGAAAATATTCAATAGATAGTTATTATCATATAAAAAGCGACCAACTTTATCTATAAGCAATTGATAATTTAATAATCTTTATCTCTAATTTATTCTTAAAGAAGGGATTTAAAAAATAATTAAAATTAATGTTTGACTAATTAAAATCTCAACCCTATAATATGCGCACTTTCTAGCTAATCGCTTCGAAGGACAACTCAAGTCTAACTGTTAGTTTACACTATTTTTGTTAGCACAATGTCCCCTTCGTCTAGTGGCCTAGGACACCGCCCTTTCACGGCGGTAACAGGGGTTCGAGTCCCCTAGGGGACGCCACTCTCTTTTATTTCCTTCTTTAGTAAAAACATTTACTATTGTAAATGAATTTTTCTGTTTTCATGTTTATAATTATAATTCGACCACTATCGAGTCAAATAATTTAAATTATGATCAAAACGATTTCAGCTGACCAATTAATACCCGGAATGTATATCCATGAACTCAATTGTCCCTGGGTAGAGCACCCATTTGTTCGCAATCAGTTTAAAATCACAGAAACAAAAGACATAAAGAAAATTCATGAAATGGGTATCAAATCACTCAAGATTGATACTTGTAAAGGACTGAATGTTCAAGAAAATCTATCTCCCCTTATTTCCAGCATGAAAAAAAGGGACACCTCCCAATCGTCAGAACAGCAACCGTTAAAAAAACAATTACCACAAACACGAAAAAAAGCCAAAAATATAAAAACTCATGCTGAAAATGCAATTGCCAACATCATGGCAGATATTAAGCTTGGGCAGCAAGTTGAGCTAGAGCAAGTCACACCCATCATTGATAAAATGTCCGAATCTGTGCTTGAAAATCACAATGCCCTGTTAGGTCTGTCACGTATTCGAAATATGGACACTTATACTTTTGAGCATTCTGTAAATATCGGTGTACTGATGATGGCTTTTAGTAAAAGTCGCAACATGCCAGGAGCTATTATTCATGAAGTCGGTATCGGCGGCTTATTACATGATATTGGCAAAGCACTGACTCCCCCGGAAATATTAAATAAACCCGCAAAATTAACTGACGAAGAATTAGTGATTATGCGTCACCATGTTGTCGACAGTCATCTTATTTTATCTAAGACACCAGGTATCAGTCAAAATGCACTCGACGTTGCCGCATTACATCATGAGAAATATGATGGCTCTGGTTATCCTGATGGAAAAACAGGGGATGAAATTAGTCTGATAGGACAAATGTCCGCAATTGTTGATGTCTATGATGCACTCACAGCGGATCGCTGTTATCACAAAGGACAAGATCCGTCTGTTGTATTAAAACGTATGTTGTCCTGGACTGGCTCACATTTTAACCCTACACTGATGCAGGAATTTGTTCACTGTGTCGGCATTTATCCACCCGCCACATTAGTGATGCTCAGTAATCATCATCTTGCTGTCGTCACAGAAAATAACAGCAACCTGTTAGCACCTTGTGTCATCACCTTTCTCAACACAAAATCACATGAAACAATAGAGCCTTTACTGATTGATCTTTCTAAGCAGGAAAAACTTAAAGTCATCAGTTCTGAAGCCGATGTTAAGTGGAATATTGATCCTCAAAAATATCTCGATATTATTTAATGTTGAAGCTGACAGCATTTCATTTATAGTCTATATTCTAGAGATATCACATAAAATTAAGGTCGTGTTTTCATAAGAAGCCTTAAAAAGGTTATTAACAAATTTGTTTTTTGAGGAAAGCTTATGTTTTGCATATCAAAACGAAGCCTGATTTTAGTTTTATTATTTACTGGTTTATTGCGTCAGGTATCTGCTGATAATTTAGTACAGATTAATATTTCAGATAAAATAACAGCCAACGCAGCTTTTTATCAAGGCGAAGTAGAAAAACCTGTTATTTTAATTTTGCATGGTTTCATGTTAACACATCACTTCCCCACTGTTAAACGCCTGGCAGATTCATTACACGAATCCGGGTATACGGTCAGGGCAAGATCATTATAAATGAGAAAAATTGATATAATAAGGGAACTTTTTACATAAACAAGGATCAGATCAATAAACCATTATGGA
>JAHXHI010000057.1 GCA_025656775.1 gamma proteobacterium symbiont of Bathyaustriella thionipta | reverse complement strand
ATAGACATGTCGGTTTTAATAAATTACATAACTTTTCTGTCAAGCTTTTTTTTTCAATTTTTTTTAAATTTATGCTGAATAGTTACATGAGAACAAGTATTAAGGAGCATTGCATCCCCTCAAAATCAAGAATAATGACGGTTTCCGCCTTAACCATTTCATTGGGCAGACCCTCCGCAATTTTTCTGGATTTTTTCACCCCCGCCTAGTCGGCCTAGTCGCCAGAAGTTCATCAGCGAGGCGTTAGCGCTTTCGCTAAGAACTTCAACAGCGAATTTAGGAGAAAAGAAAATGTGTGAAGAAATCAGAATTTATGTTGCAGATTTATCAGCCTATAATAACGGTAAATTACATGGTATTTGGATTGATGCAACCCAATAGCTGGATGACATACAAGAACAAATTAATCAAATGCTTGATGAAAGCCCTTTTGAGGATGCCGAAGAATATGTAATCCATGACTATGAAGGATTTAACGGTTATAGCGTTTCAGAATATGAAGGGATTGAAGCTGTAAATAATGTAGCTTGTTTCATTGAGGAAAACCCAGAGATAGGCGGAGAACTTTTAGATTATTTCTCTTATATTGAAGAAGCAAGAAAGGCAGCAGAAGAAAATTATTGTGGCTGTTATAAATCGCTTGCAGATTATGCAGAAGAATTAACAGAGCAAACAAGCCAAATACCTGAGCACCTACAATATTATATTGATTATGAAAAAATGGGTTGTGATATGGAGTTAGGTGGTGATGTGTTTACAATTGAAACAGGTTATGAAGAAATTCATATATTTTGGAATCATTAGAAATAAGAAGCTGCCGGATAATCCGGCAGCAAATTTACAGGTCTATTTTATCTTGTGTAGAGTGTAAATTTGTGTACCGCTAAACTGTGAGCGTTTCATCGCTCAATCTCGACCACTGTTTCGCCAGTGGATTACGACCAAGGAGCCGTCTTGGATACGGTTATTTACACGAAGTTTGCTAGAGCTTTATCAGAAATATGCCTGTTGCAGTATGATTTAGATTTGAAAACAGAAATACATAGAATATCAGGAAAATGGATATATTGGAGTATTTGTGTCATGTTTATAGAAGTAAAAACTTGTAAAATCAAGTGTAATGCTATATTCTTAAATATAAGGAGATACGTATGAGTATTGTACAAACTATTCAAAACAGCGTTGAAGCCATGCCTATGGGGAAAATATTTGGCTATCAAGAACTGCCTGGCTATGCCAGGTCGCCCAGTGCGGTAATCAAAGCAATTGGCCGCATGGTGTCTGATAAGAAGCTGGAACGGTTCTCTAAAGGGAAGTTTTATGTCCCAAAAAAGGGATTTTTAGGCCTTAGAAAGCCTTCGGATGGTGAGCTGATCCGCTCAATGTTGTATAAAAATGGGCGTTTGCGCGGTTATGTAACAGGCCTATCTCTCTATAATAAGCTCGGGCTTACAACGCAGATTCCGCGTACTATCACTGTTGCCTGTAATGGTGGTCGCCAGGAAAAAGAATTCGGCACAATTCGTATTAAAACAGTAGTAACACGTATTCCTATAGAGGAAAAGGACGTTAAGCTGCTTCAATATCTGGATGTGTTAAAAGACATAAAGAAAATATTAGATTCTGATGTCAATCTCTCACTTAAGATCATGAGTGGCTATATTTCGAAATTGTCGGCGCGTGAGCAGAAGCGTTTGTTGAAATTAGCGATGAGCTACTATAGCCCACAAGTAAGAGCACTGGTTGGCTTGTTGTTTTCAAGTTTAAAATTATCCCTGCCAGGCAGTTTAGTGCTTTCACTTAATCCCACGACCATCTATAAATTAAAGTTGGATCAATCAAACTGGCCAATGGCCAAAGAATGGAATATTCAATAATGAATCTGCATGAAAATGAGGAAGCTTTTGCCGAATTAGTGGAAGTAACCGCTGAGGCTATTGGTTTGCCTCAGGTTTATGTTGAAAAGGATTATTGGGTTACAAAAGCTCTTAAATTTCTTTCTGAGTCTTCACACATTGATGAAGTCGTGTTTAAAGGCGGGACTTCTTTATCCAAGGCTTACAGATTGATAGATCGCTTTTCTGAAGATATAGATTTAGCTGTGTTCGCCAATGATAAAAGCGATGGTGCGCGGAAGAAATTACTCAAAAGTGTTGAAAAAACTGTTGCTCAAGGCTTAACGTATTTGAAAGAGGATGTACGGGAGTCCAAAGGATCAAGCTATCGCAAAACAGTTTATCAATATCCGCGAAATATTGATGGTGAAAATTTTGGACAAGCCTCTCCTGAATTGCTTGTTGAGATCAATTCATTCACTAATCCTGAGCCGTTTGAGTCAAGAAAGCTGCAAACATTGATTGCCGAGGTTCTTGTTAAAAAAGACGAAGCCGATTTGATAGCTCAGTATGCACTTGATGAATTTTCAATAAATGTTTTGTCGGTCAGACGAACCCTTGTTGAAAAAATGCTTGGTGTTATCAAAGACAGCTACAATGAAGATCCCGTTGGAAAATTATCAGGTCGAATTCGCCATCTATATGATATTTGTCTGATATTAAAATATGATGAATATCGGGATTTTATTACCAGTGAAGAATTTAAACCGCTTTGCCATATTTGTATTGAGGACGAGAGGGCAGGTTTTTTTGTAGGTTCGGATTACTCTGAAAAGCCACTTATAGATGCACCTTTATTTTCTCAGTTCACAGATTGGCATTCGTCACTTGAGGCTACATACACAGGTACATTTTCAGATTTGGTATATGGTGAGTTGCCAACCATGGATGAGATTGAAGACGCGGTTAATTTTATCAAAGAAAATGTAAATTGAGGTTCTAACTGATAGATAAACTTCTACAGATAAATTCATAAATACTGTTGATAATAATGGATTTGAAGTGGACTATTTTTCCGCTGCTTTCAAGGCACGCATTAAGGTATTTTCATGCACACGGAAAGATTCAGCGACTTCTGTTATGGAGGAGTAAAAATCAGCTTCGAGTATCTGACGTGCCTGTGCGATTTGTTCATTACTTAATTTTCTGGGTCTTCCTAATGTTTTACCCCGTCGCCGCGCAGCTTCCAGCCCTTCTTTCGTTCGCAGGCTCAAAATTTCCCGCTCCCAGGTTGCCAGAGCAGCGGCTAAGGTATAGAGAAATTTTCCATCTGGTGTGGTGGTATCAAAAGTTTGCGTTAATGATAAAAACTGGATATCACGCTGATGCAGTTTTTCCAACTCTGCCAGTGTATCCAATGAGGAGCGAAACGCACGGTCAAGTGAGGAAACCACAAAGACATCTCCTGATTTTAATACCTCCATGACCTGATTATAAACTGGGCGTTTCTTACGCACGGCTGATACGCCGTCTTCGATAAAAACCTGATCACAAATTGCCTGCAATTGATTTACTTGTCGATCGGTTAATTGTTTGTCTGTTGACGTTCGAATATAGCCTAATTTACTCATTCCTTATCCCCTCCCAAGTATTTCCATAAAGCATAGACAAAAAGGAACGTTAAAGTCTGTGCATGATGCTGTATGCCCTGCTCTAACATTACGCGCAGTAAGTCTTTGCATCAATTGCGCTTTTCAATAGTTATTCCATTTTGAAATAATTCTCTAAAATCCTAACAAAAACGTTCGTTTTTATATGGGACATTTAGCATGAAAAAATCAAGCTTTATTTTCTTAATAATCATACTTCTTATTGGTAGTTTGGCTCAGGCAGAAAAATCCACAGGCAGTGAATCGTTATACAGCCCAGAAATTGAATACAGTGATGCATTAAAACATCGGACAGCACAAAAATTAGAAAATAAGCCTGAATACGTCAAGGTGTATTTTAAGAGTGCGCTGACATTGCTGCGCGCTGAAAAGGCAACACAGTTTGCACTGAGAGATTTAGACAATAAAATTAGAATTATTGAACAAAAAATGTTTGTAAAAATCTCAAAGGCAGGAAAGTTATTGGATGGCACGCCCATTTTTTTGAGCAAAAAGGGGGAGCATCATTACTATGCAATCAATGGCAGGCCTGTTCCTTTAGCTGAAATTCCCAAGATAACCCTCCCAAAAGACATGTCATACTGGGAAGACTACCATTCACTTTATAAACAACGGCAAAAATATCTTGATAAGAAGTCAGAAGCAATCAAATACTGAAATGAAACATTAAAAAAATCACGAAAAAGACTCTCCGCCCCCGATATTCTTCAGCTGTCAGAACGCCAGAAAAAGAACTGGTTACATTATAAGCAGAGTAATCTTTAGTAGGGAGTTATTGGAGGAATTTTAAATTCAGACTGAACTGTACCAGAGTTTAGTTGCTCTTGTACTATGGCTGGCGGTTGTTGTTGCTGTTCAATATTAGAAGACATATTAATTTCTTTTATAAAGGCCGGCGTTTTTCAAGGTAGTTGTCGTTTTTAGCATTTTTTATGCTACTTTAATTTGTTTCTCAGGATTCAGTGAAACCGAACTGATATGTTCCCAGTTCCGAGTGTCTCCAGACCATCGAGATGGGTTTTCACTTTTTTTCGTTTCATAGACCTTTTTACGCTGATTTAATATTTGTATATCCTGACCAGTGTGCCGTTGGCTGGGAGTAACAAATTTGATTTGACTATGACGATGCTCATTGTTGTACCAGTAAACAAACTTGGCCACCCATTTCCTCGCATCATCTATTGTTTCAAATCCTTGCTTAGGCCAGCTAGGGCAGTATTTTAACGTTCTAAAAAGAGATTCTAAATAAGGATTATCATTGCTCACCCTTGGTCGGCTATGGGAAGGAATAACACCCAGTTCATACATTTTAGCTCGCATTGTAAAACACTTCATTGGTGCACCGTTATCAGAGTGAAGCACCAGATCAGTATTTGCATTTTTTTCCACTCTAACTGTCCGTTGCAACAATGCGGATGCATACTCACCTGTTTCATTTTCATGAACTTCAGCACCCACAATTTTTCTACTGTAAATATCTTCAATCATATAAAGATAAAAACGACCGCCAATTACTTTTGATGGTAAATGTGAAATATCCCAACTCCAGACTTGATTGGCTTGAGTTGTAGTAAAACCTTTTGGCTTTTTATAGGTGCTATGCGGCTTTGCTCTACTTCGATGAGAAAGCAGGCTCTGAGCTTTTAAAATACGATAAAAACTTGATTCAGAGGCAATATATTGACCTCTATCAGCCAGCATAGGAACTATCCTTGAAGGAGGGACATCTGCAAACTCTGAACTTAAACAAATTTCTTTGATCTGATCAATCTCCATTGCCGTTAACTTATTCTTGGGTTCTGGTCTTTTAGCAAAAGGACGTTGATCAGCGACAACACCATCCCCATTTACCCATCTCTGATAAGTTCTTATACTGATACAAACAATCTGACATGCTTTATATTTGGCAGCTCCAGCATTGACTGCCTGGTTGATCCACATAATTAACTTCTGCCTTTCTGGGTATGTGGTCATTCTTCCTCTTTCTCTTCCCATTGGGCATTGAACTTTTCCCGCAGTACCAACAATGCAGCGGTTTCTGCTAATGCCTTATCTTTACGTTGAAGATCTTTTTCTAATGTTTTAATGCGTTTTTTATCAACTCGACTTTCTTTGGTAACTTGAGTTCGTTTTGTTGAGTCAGATACATTTGCGTTAATACAGCTTTTTTTCCATTGTTTAATCTGATCAACATAAAGACCATTTTTCCTACAATATTCAGCTAACTCATACTCTGAGAGTAAAGCTGATTCTAATACGAATGTAAAAATCTGATCAGCTGAATATTCAATTTCATTTTTTTCTTTTGGCATAAGCAATCCTTCTTCCTCTAGCTGCTTTCGCCATTTTAATATGGTTGAGGGAGATGTTCCTACCTCATTTGCAATCTGTCTAAGTGACCAGCTATAGGGAGGAAGTAATCTCAATAAAGCTTGTTCTTTAAGTTCTGTTGGTATTGGTGTTCCAGGCATAGTGCCTCCTGCCCCTATGTAAAAAAAGAGAGGCGACAACTATCCTGACACAGGGGGGGTACACATCATTACTTTGGGTTATGTTTTACCACAACTCTTAGCAATTAAGTGTCCTGATAGAATAGGTGGTTTATTAGCCAACGCGCCCTGGCAAAGAAATAAACCAACAACAGCAGGTCGAATACGTTTGGGCCTTCTCAAGTATTTTTCGCATGTTCGGATCAGAGATTGGTGGGATG
>JAHXHI010000079.1 GCA_025656775.1 gamma proteobacterium symbiont of Bathyaustriella thionipta | reverse complement strand
TGTAAGTTCAAGTCTTGCATTGGAATTGTTATTTGATAAAAAGTTACCTGATTTTATCTGAGATTAAAAATCATGCTGAATAGTTACACTTCTTCTTCATAAAATTCTGCCACTTTTACCAGCATTTCATCAACCTGACCGGTTTCTTCACCCACAGCAATCATTTGTAACACCAAAGGGGTAAACAGTCCTGTCGCGGTGGCCGTATTGGTAAGATTATCACCTCGTTCTACGCCACTGCGCATACTGGTCACTCGATCAGCAACAAAGTTGTTGCCTACAGCGTTAGCCACCAGGGTCAGTGCCTGCACCAACGGTACACCTGAACGCTGAGTTAAGGCAAAAGCCCGGCAAAATCGAGCTAAAATGGCTTTACGGATAATCCCGCCAATATAGGGGATCTTAAATTTGCCTTTATCAAAGTTAAAACGACCGGCATCTGTACTCACATATTGTCGAAAACCTAGAATGAGCGCTGCAACTGTTGCCAGCATCCAGGGCCAGTAATTAACAAACATATCAGAAGTCGCCAACAGCATTTTGGTATAAATGGGCAAATCAAGGTTCATTTTTGCAAATACCCCGGCAAATTTGGGGATCACAAAAATATTTAATGCCGTAAATGCCACGGCCAGAAAAATCAGCACAAATGAAGGATAGCGGGTGGCTTCTTTAATTTTGTCTTTAATCATTTTATCCCGCTCCAGATAAAATGACAGTTGTGCAAAAGCATCATCTAAACGCCCGGTACTTTCACCCACTTTCATAACGCTCAGAAAAACATTGGGGAAAACTTCCGGATATTTTGCTAAACCACTGGATAAGGGCTGTCCTGATTCCAGTTGCCGGATACTATGTTCTAAAATTTCTCTGAGGTATTCATTATGTGTGGTTTGCGCCAGCCCATTCATGGCCCGGGTAATAGGGATGCCGGCTTTAAATAAGGTCGCCATTTGTTTGGCAAATAATATTAATTCTTCTGTTTTCGGTTTTCCAAATCCCAACCTGCGTTTAAAGCTGACGGTTTCGTTGATTTTGGCTGCAGGGCTGATTTCAATGGGCGTAATACCGCTATTAAATAACTGGCTTGACAGCGCATCTTCTGAACTGGCCTCAACGGTATTTTCAACCGCTTCACCACGACTGGTTCGGCCTTTGTAAAAGTATCTTGCCACTTAAACCCTATTCCTTTTCTTCATACTCATCATGTTCATCAATCGTTCCGGCCAGTCTCAGGACTTCTTCTATCGAGGTTACACCTTGTCTTGCCAGATCCAGGGCACTATTAACCAGGGGTTTATATCCCGGCGCGACTCTTGCCTGCTGGACAAAATCTTTTGCATCACCATGACGAAACGCGTCCGCCAGAGTTTCATTAATTTCTAAAATTTCATGAACGCCTTTACGGCCTTTATAACCGCTATTATTACAAAAATGACAACCCGCCCCCTGAAAAAATTGATTATTACTTACCGTTTCATCAACAGCCCCCTGCAGCCAGCTCATTTCGTGTTCATCCAGTTCATGTTCCGTTTTGCAATTCTCACAGAGTTTACGTACCAGACGTTGCGCCACAATGGCCTGCAGTGAGGTAGCAATCAGGTAACCTTCAATACCCATATCCTGTAAGCGATAAACTGAACTGACAGCATCATTGGTATGTAAAGTTGAAAGCACCATATGCCCCGTCATCGCTGAGCGTACAGCGATGTCGGCGGTTTCCGGATCACGCATTTCACCAATGAGTATGATATCCGGATCCTGTCTTAAAGCCGTTCTGAGCACATTTGAAAAAGACAAACCAATTTTACTGTTTACCTGTACCTGACTGATGCGTTCCAGACGATATTCCACGGGATCTTCTGCGGTAATAATTTTCTTTTCACTGGTATTTAATTCATTGAGTGCTGCATAGAGTGTCGTGGTTTTACCGCTACCGGTAGGCCCTGTCAGCAGCACCAGACCATGAGGACGATGGATGGCTTTTCTAAAGCGGCCTAATATCGCTTCATTCATACCCAGCTCATCCAGATTTAAGGTCCCTTCACTTTGATCCAGCAAACGCATGACCACAGATTCTCCATGCTGAGTCGGCATGGTGGAGAGACGCACGTCAATAGAGTGCTGGTGAACCTTAATGTGAAAACGACCATCCTGTGGCAGGCGTCGTTCGGAAATATTCAGTCCTGACATTAATTTCAAGCGTGAGACCAATGCCGCGACAATACGTTTTTCATTCATTACCTGCTCATTCAGAACACCATCAATGCGCATACGAATACGTAATACTTTTTCATCCGGTTCAATATGAATATCGGATGCCTTAACCTGTAGCGCATCTTCAAAAATGGTATGCAGAAGCCGTACTACCGGGGCATTTTCTACATCATCACTTTGGGCCAATTGATCCAGAACGATATCGGTTTCAGACAGCTCATCATCCAGCTCTTCTGCCAGTGAACTAATTTCGTCTTCACGACGATAAACAATATCCATAGCACCGAGTAAATCCTGTTCTCGAATCAGGGCAAGACTCATTGGCCGTTTTAAGATTTTATGAATATCATCATAAGCAAAAATATCTGAAGGGTCGACCATACCCACCAAAAGACCGCTTTTTCTATCGGCCAGAACAATCGCTCGATAACGCCTTGCCAGGGTTTCCGGTAATAAGTGAACGACTTCTTTCTGGTATTTATACTGCTTGAGATCAATATAGGGAACATTGAGCTGACGGGAAAGAAAATCCAGAAACTTTTCTTCAGAGATATAGCTATTTTCAATGAGTACCTGACCCAGCTTTCGACCAGAAGTCTTTTGATCAGCCAAAGCAGCACTTAACTGTCCCTCTGAAATCAGTTTGTGTTCAACCAGCAAGTCACCAATTCGAATTCTTTTCTTTGGCTGTTCCAATGTTATCTTTTCCTGTATTGACGGATGCTATGAGTTTAGATCAAAAAAATAATTAGTGCATCTTTACGAAGATTGATTTTTCTTTTGTGTTTTCTCTTGTTTATATTGAGCATCCAGACGTTCTAACTCCTGCATTTCAATAAGACTAAAACCGGCTTTCATTCGAGCATCCCGATTAAAAGGCCCCTTGGGTGTTGATTTAAGATATTTTTGCATCAAGGTAAAAAACATTTTATCCGGATCAACTTGCTCCTGTTCACATCGGTAACGAAACCAGCGTGATCCGGCGTTCACATGCCCGATTTCATCATTAGCAATAATGACTAGAGAATCAGCAGTTTGACGATCCCCCATAGCACGAAATTTTTCCTCTGAAAAAGGCACGACATCAAGCGCTCTGGCCTCCAGTACCCGATGTACTATGGCCATGCGGGCCATGAGATCATCTGCAGTCGTGACTGCCATTTGCCATAATTCATTATGAGCAGGAAAATCCCCATAGTCATAGCCCATATCTCTGAGACTTTGTCGCAATAGATAAAAATGCTGAGTTTCTTCTTTAGCTGTCTGAACCCAGTCATCATAATACTCTTTAGGTAAATGCCGATAGCGATACACACTATCCCAGGCCAGATTAACTGCGGTTAATTCAATATGAGCCAGAGAATGAATGAGTGATGCTCTTTGTTGTAAGGACTTAAAACCTCTGTTTTTTACCTTTTTTACATCAACCAGTACCGGTGACTCCAGACGTCCCGGAATATTCAGTTGCAGAGGCGGTTCCTGCAATAGCGGATCACCTTCCTGCCATTCAAGTAAGCCACCATCCCAGGCACCAGCAACAGCCAGACTCATCGCTAACTTTTCATCAGGATCGGCGGTTAAAAAGCAGTTTTTTGCTTCTTGATATAAGTTTTTCATCGATTTAAGTGACCTTCTAAGTAACACACGATTTAACAACCATCATTTAGAAAGTTTATGTTACTAACATTATGTCTCAAGGCTGAGTAGTTCCAAAAACATCGATAGTTTAACACACACAAAGCGCACTGATGATCCGCTTTTGACTGATTGTATTTTAAAAAAAGAATAATATGGAGTAAAATTTGACTCAATTTTAAGCTATTCATCATCACTAAGGATACTATTATGATTAAATCATTCCCCCTTATTTGTTTACTCTCATTTTCCCTCACTCTTATAACTTCAATGGCATATGCTGAGGTGTCAGGAATCCCGACCGGTTTTCAGATACAGGAAGCAGCAGAGAAAAAGACCCGAAAAATTAATACTGCCGATTTAAAAATAATGCTTGATGAAGAGTTGGACATGATTTTGATTGATATCCGCACTGCTGCTGAGGTTCAAAATATGGACGGCAAAATTGATGCGCCTCAAAACGTCCATATTCCCCGAGGCTGGCTGGAATTTCGCGTACAACGAGTGGCTTTAAATAAAGATATTCCCATTGTTGTTTATTGCGGCGGCGGCCTGAGAAGCCCTTTAGCCGCTGAAACATTACAGGATATGGGTTATAGCAATGTAAAAAACTATTCCGAAGGATTTTTTGCCTGGAAAAAATCAGGCTTGCCTGTTAAGCCTTAACTCAACACGTCTAAGCAACAAAAATTTAACAACCACATAAGGAATGATTATGTTTGAAGTAAATGAATATTTTGACGGTAAAGTAAAATCCATCACTTTTAATAGCATTGATGGTGATGCGACTACCGGTGTTATGGCCGCAGGTGAGTACACATTTGGTACATCGACTATTGAGCTTATGACTGTCACCAGCGGCCAGATGCAGGTTAAACTACCAGGCAGTGACGAATGGCTGACTTATGAGTCAGGTGATACCTTTCGAGTCGAAGCCAATCAGTCTTTTGATGTCAAAATGGCAACAGATGTCGCCTATCTTTGCGTCTACAAAAACAACTAATGTTAGTCGTTTGTTCACGAATAAAACCTGTCTGACACCCGCGTTATACGTTACCCACTTTTCTCTATCCATGTCGTCATATGGAAAAGCTGATTCTGGCTTTTCCAGGAAACACGCTAATAATTATGTTTTTAACAGCATCTTAGTCTATACTTACCTATGGGAAATAAAGAAATAATTTGGACTAAGGCTTAATGCGTTTACAATCAAAAATTTTCATTATTACCGCAATCATTTTTACTTTACATTTTATCATCAATACCTATCTGGGCCAACATCAGATTCGTGAAGAAGTGATTGCTAATATTAAAGAAAATGCCCGTACTATTCGTGGTATGTTGATGTCCTATCGTAGTGTCTATCAGGAAATATTTATTGATCACGACATCCCTATTAACGATCAAACCATCAAATTTTTACCTGCTCACGCCATCAGTCGAATATCTCAGGGATTCACCCAGTGGGTCGATAATGGACTCTCCTTTAATACCGTCTCCGATCACCCAAGAAACCCCAATAATCTGGCTGATAAGGTTGAACTGGATGCCATAGAGTTTTTTCACAATAATGACGATGCCAGTGAACGTTTTGTCCCCTTTCATTCAGAATCCGGTGAAAGTTTTTATCATTTTAGCCAGCCCATTTTTATTAAACCACGCTGCATGAAATGTCATGGCACAAAAGACAATGCACCCGCAAGTATTCAACAGCGTTATGATAAGTCCTACAACTATAATATCGGTGATTTACGGGGTTTAATCAGTATTAAGCTGCCGGCAAGAATTATTGAACAGCGCACCCGCGAATTATTCGAGCGAAACCTCCTCATCCATTCGCTCGGCATGTTTTTTTCTTTTATTCTGATTGCCTTACTGATGAATCGCACCGTATTATCCAGAATACGCGACCTGCAGTCAGGCTCAGAAAAGCTGGCTCAGGGAGACTATAAAACTCAAATTGAGTTAACCGGTAATGATGAAATCACTCAAATGGGTTATGCATTTAACCACATGTCACAAACAATCGCTCAAAGAGAACAGCAGTTAATCAAACAACAATCCCTGTATTACGCATTAAGCCAGACGAATAAAAGCATCGTACAACTGGATTCAACAGAGAAACTGCTGCATAAAATATGCTGTATTGCGACGGATCAAAATCATATCATTCTTGCCTGGTTCGGCATGGCTAATCCAGGACAAAGCGCACTGCTACCCGTTGCCAGTGCAGGTCAAAGCAATGGCTATCTGAAACGTATTAATTTATCTCTGCAAGTTGACTCCGGGTGTAGACCTAGTTGTGACAACGGCCATCCCCGACCAAATTATTTTTTCTTAAATGCAATTACATTTTCAGGTAGTGAAACTTCCT
>JAHXHI010000021.1 GCA_025656775.1 gamma proteobacterium symbiont of Bathyaustriella thionipta | reverse complement strand
TGGATGTTTAATGTGGATGGTGCCCGAAGTAAGTTGAATCGGGCATATGAAAAGTTAATCGGTCAAAATTAATGTGTTTAGGTACTAGCATCCAGCATTAAATCAGTTTATAATCGAATTTTAGGTGTAAATTAACCCTTATATTTAGACACAGAATTATTTACACCCTCATTAATTTTACTCGATTGATGCATTAAATTTTTTATTATGCGGTGATGAATGCATTCACCTCTTCAAGCAGTCAGAATGACTGATTCAGCTATTTAGTTTTACTTGTTATTTAGAAGTTTCAATAATAAAACATATGCTATTATTTTTCCGTTATATTAATAAGTTAGCCCAGATAAGGATGAAGAATGAGAATCATTATAATGATGTTGTTAGTATCACTTACTTCACTTTCAAATGCAGCAACAGACCTGGAAAAAGATGCTTTAATAGCGCTTTATAATAGTACAAATGGCGGCAACTGGGCAGATAATACTAATTGGCTGAATGAACAAGATCCTTGTACCAGTTCCTGGAGCGGGGTTGTTTGTAATAGTGATGGTAACATTATATCTCTTCACCTTTATTCTAATCAACTGACAGGGACTATTCCAACAGAGATTGGAAACCTGATAAAATTAATATATCTTGAACTTGATGCTAACCAGCTGACAGGGACTATCCCAACAGAGATTGGAAATCTGACAAACTTAGCAGGTCTTTCACTTTATTCTAATCAACTGACAGGGACTATTCCAACAGAGATTGGAAACCTGACAAGCTTAACAGAACTTGCCCTTTATTCTAATCAGCTGACAGGGACTATCCCAACAGAGATTGGGAATCTGACAAGATTAGAAGAGCTTTCACTTTTTTCTAATCAGCTGACAGGCACTATCCCAACAGAGGTTGGGAATCTGATAAAATTAATATATCTTGAACTTGATGCTAACCAGCTGACAGGGACTATCCCAACAGAGATTGGAAATCTGACAAACTTAGCAGGTCTTTCACTTTTTTCTAATCAGCTGACAGGCACTATCCCAACAGAGGTTGGGAATCTGACAGGCTTAGAAGAGCTTAATCTTAATTCTAACCAACTGACAGGGACTATCCCAACAGAGATTGGGAATCTGACAAACTTAGTAGTTCTTTCACTTTTTTCTAATCAGCTGACAGGCACTATCCCAACAGAGGTTGGGAATCTGACAAGCTTAGAAGAGCTTTCACTTTTTTCTAATCAGCTGACAGGCACTATCCCAACAGAGGTTGGGAATCTGACAAGCTTAGAAGAGCTTAATCTTAATTCTAACCAACTGACAGGGACTATCCCAACAGAGATTGGGAATCTGACAAGCTTAGAAGAGCTTTATCTTAATTCTAACCAACTGACAGGGACTATCCCAACAGAGGTTGGGAATCTGACAAGCTTAGAAGAGCTTTATCTTAATTCTAACCAACTGACAGGGACTATCCCAACAGAGATTGTAAATATAGCCTGTGTTAGTCCTAGTGACCTTAATTTAACAGAGAATTGTCATCTTATGAGTGATGTTATGGTAGTGCAGGATTTTATTAATAATTACTCTTTAACAGGCTACCAAGGTATTCTCGATAGTAACGGCAACTGCTCAGGAATAATCGGGTTCAATGGGGTCAGAGTAAATGATTTCACTTTGGAAATTTTCTTGCAAAAATAAAGAGCAGACAGCCATTCATTGATACATCTAAACACGGTCATGCTGTAGTGCAGTCAATTTCTGTGGTAGCATTCTCTAAACTCTATATTATGTACTCTCAGTTTCATCAAGTTGCCGGATTTTCTTAGCCGGATTACCTGCATAAAGACAGTTGGCCTGAATATTTTTAGTGACGACGCTGCCCGCGCCTATCACTGCGTTACTGCCGATGTTGATGCCTGGCAAAATAATAGTGCCGGCACCAATCCAGACATTGCTTTCAATATGAATATCTTCAGCATAATTATTTTTATTGAGTCGATCTGTTGCTGAGGTGTCATGATTGATGGTGAGAATTTGTACGTTAGGGCCAATTAAGCAGTCATTACCAATAGTGACTTCACCGCCATCCAGAATAGTACAGTTAATATTGATATAGACTCGTTGTCCCAGGGTTATTTTATCGCCATAGTCACAATAGAATCCCTGTTCTATAAAAACATCTTCACCATAACGGGCAAATAATGACTTTAAACGCAACAGGTTGCCTTTAGATGGACTGCGATTAAATTGCCGACAGGTATCATGCACCCGATGCCTGCGTTGAATAAGCTCTGGCGTCAGGCTATTAAATATCATTGTACTGGTTTCCAGGTTTGCACGGTGGCTGTACTGGCTTGAATACGATGTTGATAGGTGGCACGCTGGTAGGCTTGTTCAAAAAAGTCAGCCTGCTTGCTGATATCGGTACATAATTTATTAATATTGGGACGTTGCCCGCCGCGACCTAAATCAAGTCGATCAGCATCCCAGCAAGTTCTTATGGTTACATCCCCATCAACAAAGCCTTTGCTGTGATCAGCACAGGCCAGCATCAATAATTCTTTTTCCTGATCATTAATGATTAATAACTCATTGGGTAAAGATTGAATAAATTCAGCGGCGCGTTCACCATGAAAAGGATCATTAAAATCAGCTTCTCTTTGACTATCATGTAAAAAGGCAAATAACTCAACGATGCGTTGATTAGCACCATTTTGTCGGGCAATCAATAAACCATTAATGCGCACTCTCGCCCAGTGAGAAACACCATGAACACCCTGCCAGTTAAGTTGAAAGGTTTCTCTGATTACGTGGATTAATTCTCTGCTTATCATCAGTCTTTTTTTGATGCCCTTAGTCAATATTGATAATGTTATTATTGATCCCCACTATAACAGGATATCAGTTATAATTTCAGTGAAACAACTTAAATATTTTTCAGGTACATTTTATGTCAAAACATTATGATTTAATTTCTATTGGTGCCGGCAGCGGCGGCATTTCTGCAGCAGAGCGAGCAGCTGAGTATGGCAGAAAGTGTCTCGTTATAGAAAGTGCTGCAGTGGGTGGTACGTGTGTGAATGTCGGCTGTGTACCGAAAAAAGTCATGTGGAATGCAGCCAATCTGGCTCATGGCCTGGCTGATGCCCGTGACTATGGCTTTGATGTGACCAATAATGGCCTCAACTGGGCTAAATTAGTTGAACAGCGACAGGGCTATATTTCTGGTATTACTAACTGGTATGGTAATTATTTGAGTGATTCAAATATTGATTATGTTGAAGGTAAAGCAAAATTTGTTAATCAAAAAACCATTGAAGTAAACGGGCAGCAATTTACGGCTGATCATATTGTTGTAGCACCTGGAGGCTATCCCACTGTACCTGATTTACCGGGCGCTGAGCTGGGCATGACTTCAGATGGTTTCTTTGCCATGACTGAGCAGCCGGAACATATTGCCATTGTCGGCTCAGGCTATATTGCTGTGGAGCTTGCCGGCTTAATGAGCAGTCTGGGAAGTCAGGTGACCTTATTGATCCGTAAAGGGCATGTTTTAGGTGGTTTTGATCCTGTGTTGTCTGATACTTTAGCATCCGTGCTGCAGGAAGATCCCAATATTGTCTTACTCAGTACCACAGAAGTTGAGTCAGTAGAAAAAAATGAGCAGGGTAAACTAACGATTCATTGTACCAAGAATCAGCAGGTTAATAATGTTGATGCGCTGGTCTGGGCCATTGGCCGTACTCCGAACACTGCGGATTTAAACCTTGAAGCGGCTGGTGTTGAAATGGATGCGCAGGGATTTATTCCCAGTGATGAGTATGAACAAACCAATGTTAAAGGGATCTATTCGGTTGGCGATGTTAATCGCAAAGCGGCATTAACGCCCGTTGCTATAGCGGCGGCACGTCGTTTATCAGATCGCCTGTTTAATAATATGCCCGAACGTAAGCTGGACTATAGTAATATTCCAACCGTCGTTTTTAGTCACCCTCCTATTGCTACCATCGGTATGACAGAACGACAGGCTCGTGATTCCTATGGTGAAGCGGTAAAGATATATAGCACCAGCTTTACTCCAATGTCCCATGCATTTACTGAGCATAAAGCCCCTATTGCAATGAAGCTGGTTTGTACCGGAGCGCAAGAAAAAATAGTGGGCTGTCACCTCATTGGCCCGTGCGTTGATGAAATGATGCAGGGTTTTGCTGTGGCGATTAAAATGGGTGCGACCAAGGCTGATTTTGATAATACGATTGCCATTCATCCTTGTAGTGCCGAAGAATTGGTGACGATGCGTTAAAACGGTATTAAAAGATGCCGTTGTTGGTCTTAGTGAATAAGTTAGGAATAAATAATGAGTATTCGTTCTTTTAAGCAGTTTAATCCAGTCATTGGTAATGGTGTCTATATTGATGGTTCAGCACAGGTTATTGGTCAGGTAGAAATTGGCGATGACAGTTCTATCTGGCCTAATACAACTGTTCGAGGTGATGTTAACTGGATAAAAATCGGTGCTAACACCAGTGTACAGGATGGCAGTGTGTTGCACGTGACGCATGATCATACCAACAAACACCCCGGAGGCTTCCCCTTAATTATCGGCAATCAGGTAACAGTAGGCCATAATGTCGTACTGCATGGCTGTACGATTGAAGACAACTGTTTGATTGGAATGGGAGCTATTATTCTGGATGATGCCCATCTTGAAAAAAATGTATTTCTTGCGGCTGGCGCTCTGGTTTCACCGGGTAAAAAACTGGAAAGCGGCTATCTCTATGTTGGCAGTCCGGCAAAGAAAGCCCGTGCGCTGACAGAAGATGAAATTGAAGGTCTGCAATATTCTGCTGATCATTATGTTAAATTAAAAAATGAATACCTGACAATCAAATAATGATGGCCCCTCTGCTGGGGCTGCCATTAACCTCATTTACCCGCCTGCCTTTATTTGACAACTCATTTCTGAGTTCTATACTCAGGTATAGACACCACAAATAGCAGATCGATTGCTATTTCACTGCATTCCTTAACCAATTGATAAGGAGAAATACAATGTCCCAAAAGAGTATTGAAGTGATTGTCCATATTGACGAAGCACTGAGTAAGCCAAATATTATTGAACTGGAAGAGTTGCTCAGTAAGGATCATGGTATCGAGAAGGTGCATATTAATCCGACGAGACAACATCTGATGTTGGTTGATTATTCACCTGAAAGTGTGAATATGACTCAGGTTCTTGAGTATGTTAAGAATAAGGGAGTACATGCTCAGCTGGTTGGCGGTATTTAGCTTTTGGCTGTTTATTGGCTCCCGCAGTGAGCTGGAGTTAATAAACAGTTGAATAAATGCCTGAAATAACACGTTAAAGGAGAAATATAGATCCTGATCAGTGAAAATTGTTCATTTTCATATCATAATTAAAATAGAAGGCTCAGCACTGACTTGAATGCATCAGGAGGTTAAAATGGGTATCGGTATCAATAATTCCAACGCTATCGGCAGGCTGCTTAATCAGCATGACGACAGACTGTCAACATCATTTTCCCGTTTATCATCCGGAAAACAAATTAATAGTGCAAAAGATAATGCCGCCGGTCTGGCAATAGTGGAGCGATTTGCGTCACAGATTACGGGGTCCAGTCAGGGGTATCGTAATACCAATGACGGTATTTCACTGGCACAAACTGCTGATGGTTATAGCTCACAAATCAATGATCTCATGCAGCGCGGCCGTGAATTGGCAATGCAAAGCGCCAATGGTTCCCTCAGTGACTCGGACAGGGCATCCTTGCAAAGTGAGTTTGCTATGATTCAGGATGAAGTCAGTCGTATCACAGAAACCGCTGAATTTAATGGTCAGAAATTATTGAATGAAAATGCTGAACTTAATTTCCAGGTAGATGCTGATGCGGGTGAAAAGGTCAGTATTAAAACCGTTAACCTGCAAAGCAATCTGACCAGTAATGGTTTTTTCTCTGCTGATTTATCTTCTCAATCAGGTGCCTCGGATGCCTTGTCGGTTTTAGATGGCTCCATGGCTGAAGTGAATACACAACGAGCAGAATATGGTGCAAACTTAAATCGTTTTGAAAGCATTGGACGTAACCTTCAAAATAAGACAGAAAACCTTTCTGAGGCCAAAAGTCGTATCCTGGATACTGACGGGTGCAGGTCTTCTTGTGATATATAAAACAACAACTTAATATCAAAAAGAAGTGTTTTCGTGAAAAATTATCGGCTAGATATTGA
>JAHXHI010000043.1 GCA_025656775.1 gamma proteobacterium symbiont of Bathyaustriella thionipta | reverse complement strand
CATTGGTGAGCCTCATAGTGAATTGATGAGATTGATTATGAGGTAGGGAAAACTTTTTTGAAATAACGGTAGTTGCTTAAGCGCTTACAATTAAAACTGCATCTTCAACCTGACTGCCAGTCACATTTTCAGGGTTTTTGCCCGATTCAGTGGTGCTGTTAATTGCTTCAAGGTTATTAATAGGTTCAAGACTGTTAACAACTTTAAGACTGTCCGCAAGCAATTGTTTCCAACGCTGTAGAAAGATGCCTCTGTTATCCAACTGTATCGCTAACAAATCACTTTCCTGAAATTTTTCCTGTGCCAGCAAATTATCTCTGATTTGTTGTGCTCTTGCACCCAAATCTCCACCTTCAAAACCCACAGCTGCCAGCTTTTTACCAGAAAAAAGACGGTTGTTTGCAGTCCAGATACGATGATTTTCCGGTGCCATTAATAGCGGATAATCCTTCACTGCTAAATAGGACTGCCACCCCTGACTAGCTGGTTTTATTTCATCAGATTGATTACTGCTATCCCTGTCAGGAATTACACCTGCTACCGTCCAGGCAATATTTCCCTCATGATCGGCCAAGACAATATTTTGCGGTGGTATGCCAATGCCGGGTGTTATTGTTAATGCCTCATTCACTGAACCTGCTTTTTCTAACTCAAATAAATTCATATTCACAGATTGAGGGGAATAGGCAACCCATTGATGCGCCAGTAGCTCACCCTGATGATTACTCCCGATGACAGGTCCCCAGATCGTCTCAATACTGATATAGTGGTTATTCATACCCGTATTGCTTTCAATCACATGATTATAAATCGTAAAATCCTGCCACCCTTGTTCGGTAAAATACCGGGTATTATCTGCATTAGTTTTTAAGGTAATCACTTCATCCAGATCACCATAACTATTGGTAAAACCCCAGGCTATTTTTTCATTACTTCCCACAACCATGACGGGGGTGCCAGGTAATGTCACACCATTTATACGGCGACCATCAGCCAAAAACCAGCTGGCACGATACCAAATATTAGGCACCCGCAAAGTTAAATGCATATCATTAGCCAGCATAGCTGAAGCATTGTGAGTCAATGATGAATCAATGACCATGCTATTTGAACCGGGTAAAAAAGAGTCATTTTCATTATGAGCAGTGACTGCTTCTGACTCTTTGAGCAGTGCCTGCCGGGTGAAAAAATTGACCGGTAAATTTGTCTCGGGGATGAGCAGCTTATTCTTTGATTCTGAGTGCTCAGCAGTATCCATTGTCGCATCCCATTGGCCACCTTCCGGTGTAAGAAAATCAAACCACTGTGGCGGTAATGTATCACGCATAACAGCCAGAGAGGTCTTTCTCTCACCCCGCTCATCATTCAGATCAAAGTACATCGCAAATATGCATAAAAGACTATCTTCAAGTTCCCATGGCCTGGGAACCTGTCCTAGCAGCAGATATTGATAAGGTTCATTATTCAGGATTTCAACACCTGAATTAACGCCATTTGTGTAGGCTTGAAGAATTCGATACTGGGTTTTGGGTAAGTGACGTAATATCTGCTTCGCTCGTTCTTTAAAACGATGTATCTTTATTTTTTTATCCTTGTCCATCAGCTTATTGCCAAATAAACCCGACAATTCACCTGCCGCCTTTCTACGTAATAAATCCATTTGGAAATAACGTTCCTGAGCATGAACATAACCCAAAGCAAAAGCCGTATCTGAGCGGCTTTGTGCACGTATGGTGGGAATTCCCTGAGCATCCCTTTCAATTGTTAACGACTGTTCTAATAAAGTGATGGTTTTTTTACCATCAAGATCAGGAAGACTGCCCCGCAAAATAAAATAACCGGATAGAAATATCAAAAGCAGAAATAGAAAAAACCATTTTAGTAAAGAAAAACCTTTAAAAACAAAATTACTCATTATTTCTATCTATCCATTTAGCGATGAACTCAGATAAAATAATACTAGTATTAATCAGAGCCTTCTTCAAGTAAGCTATCTTAGCAAATAAAAAATGATTAAAAGCAAAAGGAATTGCATTATCTTATACTCACCCAGGCATCGTACGTTAATACGTTCGATTATTAATAAAGTTACCCATTTTGTCCCCAAACATTGTCTCTTTTGTCTGGAGAAAACCCATACTTATTCTGATTTATGCAAGCACTGTATTGCCAGTCTTACTCTGAATAATCATTGCTGCCGGCGATGCGCAGCACCTCTGGAGCAAAGCATTGAACAGGACACCGTTTTATGCGGCGACTGTCTGAGCCATGATTGCCACTATGACAGAGTATTTAGTCCATTTCTCTATTCAGAAGAGATGGCTTACCTGATTAAAAAGTTTAAATATCAACAAAAAATTCATTATGCAAATATTTTATCCATGCTATTTATTCAGAAAATCAGCATCTTAAAAAACTTTCAATTGCCACAAGTCATTATTCCTGTACCGATGCATACTAAACGGCTTAAAAAACGAGGCTTTAATCAGGCATTAGAATTAAGCCGTATTTTTGCTTCTCATTACCAGCTTCCACTCAACTACTCCTCTTTTATCAGGCACCGATACACTGACTTACAGGCGGAAATGAGTGCATCCAGACGACAAAAAAATGTGCAGCAGGCTTTTTTAGTCAAAAAACCCATACACTATTCCCATGTTGCTCTGGTTGATGACGTCATGACCACTGGCAGTACCGTGAATGAAGCGGCTAAAGTACTTAAAAAAAATGGCATTGAAAAGGTGGATGTCTGGACGATTGCCAGAGCGGGAATGAATTAGTCCTGTTATTTCTTGGTGGTAATCAACAAAAACATACTGGATAATGAATGCTATCAATGAAAGGTAACCACATGCAGAACAAAAAAGAAAAGCCTGTTAGCATTATCGGCTGCGGCTATATGGGACGCCGACTTTTACAGCAATTGCTGTCAAGAAAGCTGACTAAAACTGAACACATCGACACACTGGTTAAGTCAGATAAAAGCCAGGAGCAATGTTTACAGGCAGGCGTGACAAGTATTCAATTTGATATGGATGATAGTAACAGTCACTTGCCGGAAACATTTCAAATCAGCGATTCAATACTCTATTATTTTGCACCGCCGCCCAATCAGGGCACTATAGACAGTCGTGCTCGTCAATTTATTAAGCAGCTGAAGAATAATACCCCCTGCAGAATAATACTTATCAGCACCACAGGTGTCTACGGCAACAGCCATGGCCAATGGGTTACTGAAGAGACCCCCTTAAATCCTGAAGTTGATCGTGCCCGCCGACGTGTTGATGCAGAACAACAATTTCAATCCTATTGTCAGAAATTCCATATTCCTCTTGTGATCTTAAGAGTTTCAGGTATTTATGGGCCGGGGAAATTACCTTTAAAACGCATTAAAGCAAAGACACCGATTGTCAGGGAAGAAGACTCACCTTTTAGTAATCGAATCCATGCCGATGATTTGCTGGAAATCTGTCTGCAGGCAGGCTTGTCAGATGCGATAGAAGGCATTTTTAACTGTGCTGATGGTCATCCTACAACAATGTGTGATTATTTTATGAAAGTAGCAAAAGCCAATAAACTTCCGCAACCACCCACCATTACTCTGGAGCAGGCAAAAACTCAACTCTCTGCAGGCATGCTGTCATATATGACTGAATCAAGACGTATTGATAATCAAAAATTATTATCAATATTTAAACGCTCACTTAAATACCCTGATTTAGATAAGGGCTTAGCTCACAGTAATTAACAACAATATCAGCACGGCTTGATTTAGATCGAGCAATTTTTATAAAAATACTTTCAATTTTCAACCAGTTTAGTATTATCTTATATTCCTGTTACTAATTGGTGTCTTAATATTATGAGTTTAATCGACAAATATAATAGAACCATTAAATATTTACGACTTTCTGTCACTGATCGTTGTGATCTTCGCTGTTTCTATTGTATGCCCAATGGTTTTGACGGTTATGAAGAGCCGGAAGACTGGTTAAACTTTGATGAAATAGAGCGAGTTATCGCATCATTTACCCGCCTTGGTGTCAGCTCGGTCCGCATCACTGGCGGTGAACCTTTAGTTCGAAAGAATTTACCTGAACTGGCAAAACGCCTTGCTGCCCTTCCGGGTCTGAACGATCTGTCTTTAAGCACTAATGCCATGCAGCTGGGTAAGCATGCAAACGCATTACATGATGCCGGCATCTCAAGGATAAATGCCAGTCTGGATACAGTGGATCCGATTAAATTCAAAGAAATTACTCAGGGCAAGTTCGAAAAAGTAGTTGAAGGTTTGTTAGCGGCAAAAGCAGCCGGACTGCATCCAATAAAAATCAACATGGTCATTATGAAAGGCGTGAATGATGATGATGTTGAAGACATGGTAGATTTCTGCAAAGAACATGACTTCACTCTGCGTTTTATTGAGACAATGCCTATGGGTGATACGGGTCGTGATGCCGTTGACTATTATATTGACCTGCATGAAATTGAAGCACGCCTTGAGAAAAAATATGACCTTATTCCGGCAGTGATGGCGGGAGCAGGTCCAGCACGTTATGTGCAAGTAGCTGACACCAATCTAAAAATAGGCTTCATCACACCCATTTCTCAACATTTTTGTGATACCTGTAATCGCGTACGTATGTCGGCAACAGGTACTTTATATATGTGCCTCGGCGATGAACACAAATATGAATTACGCCCGTTACTGCGTAAGGGCATCAGTGATGACGAACTGGATCAGGTTGTTCGTGATGCCATAAATTTAAAACCTCTTAAACATGAATTTAATGAAAAACCAGAAAAAGTAATTCGTTTTATGTCTATGACCGGCGGGTAACCCCTCTTCTTGCAAATAAATTAATAATATTCCTAATTATTCACTGTTAATCTGATCGAGATCATTTTGTCATTTGCTTTACACACTTATATTGGTCGTTATCTTAATTTTTTTTGTAACAACGTTTATAACATATAGGGATAGGTGTAAAAATGGGTGTATCAGAGAATAATGCGCACTATGGTCATCGCCTGCGAGTCTATCGTAAAATTGGTGATATCATATATGATGAAGTTTACTATTTAACTGAAAATGGTAAGCCTGTAACCAAAAAACGTGAACGTGAAATACGTTCTCAGGCAAAAGCCCGAGACAAGGAGTTATTAGAATATCAAGCAGAGTATCAGCAAGAGGTTGATGAAGCGAATCCCATAAAATTCCATCAGGATGGTCGAATTATTGGTCTGACTCGTCAACAACAGCAAAGTAATGATCGCGTTGTTGATATCTTCAAACTGCGTATTCGCCTTCCCGATGGCAGCATTTCCTGGGGAAGCATTAGTATTGATCTGCACGGTTTTGATGATGCTTTCGCACAAGCCCTGGATCGAATTGTGGAAGTACTGGATATCAATAAACGGACTAAAATATACCGGCAGATGAAAAATGCCAAGGCATCCTATTAGCCATACTAAAGAATACCTCGCTACTGTATAAACACCTTGAAACAGTAGCGATGCCTACTGTTATTGGATATCCAAATCATCCAGAAATGCTTGATTCTGTTCATCTTTAGTCATATTAGGATCACTAAAGCTGGTATTGTCCGGATCATTTAATTCAAGAAACTCGGTTCTTTCCATCGACATTTCCAGATTAAATGTCTTGTGGTTTTCAGTACGGAAGACAACTCTTCGAGACTGCGGCCGATCAATATTGGCATTAATTGACAGAATAAGTTCTTTATTAACCACCAGCATTTTAGGCTGTGTCTGACTAATTGATAACGATAATTGATGTTCCAGCTCACCCTGAAAGTCACCGACAATCTGGTTCATTAACTCACCCAGGACATTACCGACATCATCTGCTGTGTGCTGATCAGAAATCTCACTATCAGAGAAACCCATCTGCTTCATATAAGCCTGATAGATTTCTATCGCAGCGCCTGCTGACATATTGATAATAATTAAACCTGAAAAAGCCCCTTCAAAGAGTACAAAGCAACCAATATCCGGTTTTAAACAGGTTTTTGATATTTTTTGTACCATCGGTGAATACTGAATGTCATTCGTTGTTGTCTGTGAGAGAATTTTTTGCACTGCTTTACATAAGATAAGCAACACATCCTCTGTCGTCTTATTTTTCTTTGCTGCCATATAAGTTTTCTCAACTATTAAATATTAGGTAAAAAGGTAACTATTCAGCATGATTTTTAATCTCAGATAAAATCAGGTAACTTTTTATCAAATAACAATTCCAATGCAAGACTTGAACTT
>JAHXHI010000097.1 GCA_025656775.1 gamma proteobacterium symbiont of Bathyaustriella thionipta | reverse complement strand
CATCGATAGTTAATAGCGATTCGGTTATAAAAAATTATTTTTAGCCGTTAATTTATCAAAATATTTAGGTTCACCGGTTTTTGCTGATGAAATAAGCTAAAAATTGACAATTATATTCTGCTCACTAAAATGGGGAGTCACATTGATTTTATATGAGTTCACCTTTTAAGTGGGCCTCAATTTGGAAGAAAACTCATTCAGGAAAAGAGAATGCCTTCATTTGACATCGTTTCAGAAATTAATATGCATGAATTGAGCAATGCAGTGAGCAATGCAAATCGCGCAATTACACAAAGATATGATTTTAAGGGAACTCAAACCACAATCAAGCAGTCAAAAGAAGAAGTCACGTTAATTAGTGAAAGTGAATTCCAGGTACAGCAGGTGCTTGATATTATGTTGACCGAGTTGGTACGCCGTAAAGTAGACGTAAAAAGTCTTGAACAAGGTGAGATTAAAGGCAATGGCAAAGCAATGGAGCAAAAATTATTGATTCGCCAGGGAATTGACAAAGACAGTGCAAGAAAGATTGTTAAGCTGATTAAGGATAAAAAATTAAAAGTTCAGTCTGCCATACAGGGTGAACAGGTTCGTGTGACGGGAAAAAAACGAGATGATTTACAAGCAGTAATGGCAATGCTTAAAAAACAGGAATTAGCAGTGGCATTACAATTTACCAACTTCAGAGACTAAAACGGAAACAATTTGATGGCTTTTAATAACATTAAGAATAAAATAATAAAGAGCAGTAAACAAGCACGGAAACAGAATGTCAGCCTGCGTTCACTGAGTATGGGAATGGCGGCTGTCATAGCTGTGAGTACTACGCTATTAAGTATGAATGCAATTGCAAAATCAACTCCTGAACTTGATGCGGCTCTGGATAAACTGATGCCTGGAACTAAGCCTGGAAGTATTGAAGAAACTGCGTTACCAGGTCTTTATGAAGTCAGTTATGGTTCAACCATTTTTTACTTCAATAAAGATGCTTCTCTGATGTTTCGCGGCGATATTATTGATGTTGAAAAACGAGTTAATCTGACTGAAAATAAGCGTGGTGAAGCACGCGGTAAACTGCTTAAGTCCATGGATGAAAGTCAGATGATTGTTTATCCCGCTAAAAATGAAAAAGCAAAAGTCACTGTTTTTACTGATATTGACTGTCCTTACTGTGTAAAATTACATCGCGAAATGGCTGATTATAACGCTGAAGGTATTACTATACGTTATATGGCTTATCCAAGATCTGGGATTGGTACACGCTCATATCAGAAAGCTGTGAGTGTATGGTGTTCAGATGATCCTGCCAAGGCTATGGGAGATGCTAAAGAAGGTCAGGCTATACCAAACAAAACCTGTGAGAATCCAGTTGCCCAACAGTTTCAGTTAGGTCAGGCATTAGGTGTGCAGGGCACCCCCGCGATGTTTTTAGAAGATGGCACCAGTCTGCCGGGTTATGTCCCGGCTAAGCGTCTTTCTGCTACCATTAACGGAAAATAACGTGTTAAACAGGGTGGGTTCTGCCTACCCTGTCAATAAAGCAACGTCGCTAATTTAGTACGATAACTTCGGGTTAATGCTTCCTGAGGACCTAATATCTCAAAAACCTTTAACATGGCCGCTTTTGCTTCACCATCCTGAAAATTTATGTCCTGCTTTAAAACATACAATAATGCGTCTAATGCCTGTTCATATTGATGAGAGACAATATATTGGTTGGCCAGCTGAACCCGAATTTCATGGTTATCGGGATCATTTTCCAGTTGGATAAGAGCTTCGCTGACATCCGGGGCATTACTGGTGACTTTCACAAAAGCCAGTTCGTCCTGAATTTTTTTAACCTCATCACTCAACTGAATATTAGCGGGCAAGGCTTTTAACACGGCTTCACAATTTTCAATATCACCTGACTGCAGATAAACTTTAGCAATGGCGACATAGACTTCATTATTGGAAGGATCAACCTGATTCAAAGCCTTTAAAATTTCAGTTGCCTGATCGTAGTTGCCATTATCAGAGAAGTTAAGTGCTTCTTTAATTTTGCTGCTGGTTTCATTTTCAATATGAGCATCCAGAAACTGACGCAATTCACTTTCAGTTTTGGCACCCATAAACTCATCGACGACAATGCCGTCTTTATATAATTTAACCGTGGGTAGATTACGAACACCAGCCGCAGCCACCAGCTCCTGTTGTTCATCCGCATTGACTTTGGCTAAGATAAAAGCACCTTTGTAATCCTCGGACAGTTTGCTTAATAATGGTATGAGTACCTTACATGGCTGACACCAGTCGGCCCAAAAATCAACCAGAATCGGTTGCTGTTTAGATAGCTCAATGACTTGTTGTTCAAAGTGTGCTGAATCTTGAATATCAACGACAAAAGGGAAATCACTCATACGATAGGGATCCTGATAATAATAAATGGCATGCCACTATAAATAAGGTTAAAAATGACGTTTTCAAGTTATCCCCTAAACAACAATGCAGTTCACAATTTGCAGTTTTGAATGCTGTTGCTATTTGAGAATGGTCTTGAATTTGTTATTATGTCAATAAGGATTACGTATTGGATGAGGTAAGATGGATCTGAATTAGGAGAAATTGATCGATGGACTGATCGCAAGCAGGACTTTAAATTATTGTTCAGGCTATTAATTGGCCTCTTAATATAAAGTAGCTTGATACGGAGGCAAAGAGGCGGTAAGGTTTAAAATCTTACCGCCTTTCTTTTGTCTGATTTCAATCACTGGAAGTGATTTATCTAACTAAAAGCTAAGAAAATAAATGCTCTAAACGTTTCATTGCTTCTTGTAAATTTTCCATGCTGGTGGCAAAAGAGATACGCATATAACCGGGCGCACCAAAAGCAGAACCTGGAACTAAAGCAACCTCCGCTTTACTGAGAATATAATCAGCCAGCTCAACATCATCATTAATAGCTTCTGTTTGCTCAATAATCGCCTGCATATCGACAAAGGTATAAAATGCGCCCTGAGAAGGTAATGCCTGCATATCAGCAATGGCATTAACTGCTGCAACCACATAATCATGTCTTTCTTTAAATGCTGTTAACATGGTATCAATACAGCTCTGATTACCATTTAAAGCTTCTAAAGTGGCTGCCTGAGAAATAGAGCAGGGGTTTGATGTACTTTGTGACTGAATTTTGGTCATTGCAGCAATCAGAACGGCTGGACCTGCCGCATAACCAATACGCCAGCCAGTCATCGAGTACGCTTTACTGACACCATTCATGGTCAATGTCTGATCATATAACTCAGGGCAAACCTCTGCAATCGTACAAAAAGGCTCATCTGCCCAGACAATATGTTCGTACATATCATCACTGGCAATAATAATATCAGGATAATCTTTAAGTACTTCACCTATGGCTTTTAAATCGGCACGCGTATAAGCAACACCGGTTGGATTTGATGGGGTATTTAAAACAACCAGACGTGTTTTTTCAGTAATGGCTGCTTTAAGTTGTGTGGGCGATATTTTAAATCCTTCCTCAATGCCAGTGCTGAGAATAAACGGCTGAGCACCTGCCAATATCACCATATCAGGATAAGATACCCAATAAGGTGCAGGAATGATCACTTCATCTCCATCATTTAAAAAAGCCTGACACAAATTATAGAAGCTTTGTTTGCCGCCGCTGGAAACCAGAACCTGATCGGGTGTATAAGTTAAAGAATTATCACGTTTAAATTTATCACAAATCGCCTGTTTTAATTCCGGTGTACCTCCGACAGCCGTGTACTTGGTAAAGCCATCATTAATTGCTTTAATCGCGGCATCTTTAATATGTTCGGGCGTATCAAAGTCAGGTTCACCTGCCCCTAAACCGATAATCGCTTTTCCTTCAGCTTTTAGCGCCTTAGCTTTAGCAGTAATAACCAGTGTTGCAGAGGGTTTGATTGACTGTACTCGATCAGACAGTGTGATTTTAGATTTGTGTATAGCCAAGTGAAGTGCCTCTAGCGTAAAATAAAGGAATTCAGAATCAAAAAAACTGTCGTAATTCTAGCACATAGTGTGTTGGAAGGCATATTATTTACTGACTTTTAAGTAACTTGAATTTTTCCATCTTCATTGTGTAGAAATTCATGTTACTACAAATGATGATGGAAAAATTCAAGTTTGGCTGAAGGCTCTTTAATGTCTTTTTCAGAGTTAGTATAGAATAAAAAGAGAAATAAAAAAGTATGGGTAAGCCGTTTCAACTGGTTTCATCGTTTAAACCTGATGGTGATCAGCCAGCAGCAATTAAACTTTTGACAGAGGGGGTACAGGATGGTGAAGCGGCGATGACTTTATTGGGTGTTACGGGTTCAGGTAAAACCTTTACCATGGCCAATATTATGCAGAATCTGCAAAGACCCACATTGATTCTGGCACATAACAAAACCCTGGCAGCACAACTTTATGGCGAAATGAAAGAGTTTTTCCCCTATAATTCAGTTGAATATTTTGTTTCCTATTATGATTATTATCAGCCGGAAGCTTATGTTCCGTCATCAGATACCTTTATTGAAAAAGATGCCTCGATTAATGAACATATCGAACAAATGCGCCTGTCGGCGACGAAGGCTCTGTTAGAAAGAAAAGATACGATTATTGTTGCTTCCGTCTCCTGTATTTATGGTCTAGGTGATCCCAAATCCTATTTAAAAATGCTTTTACACGTGGTGAAGGGGGATCGGGTTGATCAAAGAACCATATTAAGACGTCTGGCAGAATTACAATACAAACGAAATGATGTGGAATTGCATCGGGCAACTTATCGGGTGCGTGGTGATGTGATTGATATTTATCCAGCGGATTCTGATAGTGAAGCGGTGCGCATTGAACTATTTGATGATGAAGTTGAATCGCTGAGTTATTTCGAACCGCTGACTGGAGAAGTATTACGTCGAGTGCCACGTATTACTGTTTACCCTAAAACACACTATGTGACACCCCGGGAAACACTGCTGACGGCAGTAGAAAAAATTAAAGTTGAGTTAAAAGAACGTCTGGAACAACTTTATTCTCTGAATAAACTGGTGGAAGCACAACGCCTGGAGCAACGTACCCAACTCGATATTGAAATGATATTAGAACTGGGTTATTGCTCAGGTATTGAAAACTATTCACGGTATCTCTCTGGTCGTGAAGTCGGTGCGCCGCCACCCACTTTTTTAGACTATTTGCCGGATGATGCGCTGCTTTTTATCGATGAAAGCCATGTGACTGTTTCTCAGGTGGGTGCGATGTATAAAGGGGATCGTTCAAGAAAAGAAAATCTGGTGGAATATGGTTTTCGTTTACCTTCAGCGCTGGATAATCGACCATTAAAATTTGCAGAGTTTGAACGCCTTGCACCGCAAACCATTTTTATTTCAGCGACACCGGGTCACTATGAAGCTGAAAAATCAGGGGCTGTCGCCGAGCAGATTGTCAGACCAACAGGTTTAATTGATCCACCTGTTGAAGTCAGAGTGGCCACGACTCAGGTTGATGATTTACTTTCAGAAATTCACAAACGGGTAGAAAATCAAGAACGGGTGTTAGTGACCACACTCACCAAGAGAATGGCTGAAGATTTAACCGATTATTATCTGGAACATGGTATTCGGGTTCGTTATCTGCATTCAGATATTGATACCGTTGAGCGGGTTGAAATTATTCGGGATTTACGCCTGGGTGAATTTGATGTACTGGTGGGGATTAACCTGCTCAGAGAAGGTCTGGATATTCCAGAAGTCTCACTGGTGGCTATTTTAGATGCGGATAAAGAAGGTTTCTTGCGTTCAGAACGCTCACTTATTCAGACCATGGGACGTGCTGCCCGACATGTTAACGGAGAAGTGATTCTTTATGCCGATAGAATTACCTGTTCAATGCAAAAAGCAATGGACGAAACTGCCAGAAGACGAGAGAAACAAACCGCATATAATGAGCTGCATGGCATCGTTCCCAAAGGGATTAAAAAATCAGTCAAAGATATTCTGGAAGCGACTATTCCGGGTGCAGGACTGGCCGTTGCTAAAAACAGAAAAGTGGCTGAAGCTGAAGGTCGTTATGAGGTGATGCCCCGAAAAGAACTGGAAAAACACATTAAAGAAATGGAGGACGAAATGTATGCCCATGCACAAAATATGGACTTTGAAGAAGCGGCTCATTTGCGTGATCAAATCAAAATTTTACGTAACTATTCAGCATGATTTTTAATCTCAGATAAAATCAGGTAACTTTTTATCAAATAACAATTCCAATGCAAGACTTGAACTTA
>JAHXHI010000213.1 GCA_025656775.1 gamma proteobacterium symbiont of Bathyaustriella thionipta | reverse complement strand
ATCGATAGTTAATAGCGATTCGGTTATAAAAAATTATTTTTAGCCGTTAATTTATCAAAATATTTAGGTTCACCGGTTTTTGCTGAATTTTGTACCGGTACATTGACTTGATTTGCCAAAAGCTTAAAAATAGCCCCTGTTTCACAATTTGACGCATAGCGCTGATTGGCATTAACTTTAATAACCAGGCCTTGATTAATTACAGGACCATGATTAGCATCATGTTTATCAGCAAAATTTGGATGAATAGCATGGGCATTATCTGCCGAGATCATCATTGACATGTCAATCATGCGTGTCATTGATTCAGCAGATCCGGCCAAACGCTCCAATACTGACTTTAAAAATGTTCCCTGAGCCCCAGAAGTTGAGGCACTGCCTACTTCTTCATGATCACTGCAGATTAACAAGCTTGTTCCCTGCTCATTTGCACTCAGTAAAGCCTGTAAGCCTGTATAACAACTCAATAGATTGTCTAAACGACTACTGGCAATAAAATCTTCTTCTAAACCCACATAAGAAGCACATTGGGTATCGTAGAAGCTCAATTCAAAATCAAGAATATCATCAATATCAATCCCCTCATATTGATTTTCTGCCTGCTGTTTTAAAATACTATTTAATTGCGCATCATTTTCATCTGATTTATCAATAACCATTAATACCGGTGGTATATCTGTTTGGGGATTAATACTGCGTTTTTTATTTGCATCTCGATCAAGATGAATAGCAAGACTAGGGATACTGGCAATGGATTTTTCAAAATTGATCAGGCAGCTATGAATTGAGTCATTACTATCCTGATACACCAGCTTACCGGCTAATGATAAATCACGATCAAACCAGGGATTGAGCAGTGCACCACCATAGACTTCAACGCCTAATTTTAAATATGATTGACTCACAATTTCAGCTTTCGGTTTTACTTTTAAACATGGGCTATCCGTATGTGCACCTAACATACGAACACCTGTTTCCAGGATATCTTTGTGTCCATAAACAAAGGCAATAAGAGAGCTGTCATTTCGCGTTACATAATAACGTTGTCCCTTTTCCAATAACCAGCTTTCAGATTCAGATAGACGTTGAAAGCCATAAGATTTTAATCTTTCAATTTGGTTTTTAACCACATGATAAGGTGTTGGCGAAGCATCAAGAAAATGAAACAAATCGTTATTAAAATGGGTTATATCTAATAGGGAATGATCCGTTGAATCGTTATTGGGCATCAATTATTGCTCTGCATGTACATTATAGTTTGAAGGATCTTTTTTTGATGGAACCACATAGACTCTGCTGGGCAAAAGCTTCATGGCTTGCACTTTATCAACCAGTGTAAAAACCGGTTTACCTCCCATTACTTCATATTCAATATCAACTTTAACATAGTATGTCTGGCCCGCCTGTACAGTCAATGTTATTGATTCAGCTTTCTCAAGGTTTCTATCACCCACACTATACGTATGCTCACCGTTTGAAGTAAACAAATAAAAATAACTATTTTGTGCCATTGCGCCAACAACTTGTTTATTTTCAAATAGATTAAAACGATAGGTTGAACCAATAAAGCCGGGGGTACGATAAAAATAGATCAGAGCCTGATCAGGTTTTGTTTCTGGAAAAACAGCTTCTTGAGAGTAATCAACCGGTGCACAGGCTGATAATGAAAATAAAAACAAAGTGATCATAATTACATGAATAAATTTTTTCATTAGCTCTATTATTCCTTAAATTTATTTTAGTGCTGCAGCGCATTCTTTGATAAGTTGATTACCTTTATAAATAAAACCGGTATAAATTTGCACTAGTTCAGCACCCGCAGATATTTTATCCTGGGCATCCTGAGCTGAAAAAATCCCACCGGCAGCGATAACAGGAATTTTGCCTTTTAGTTGTTCTGCCAGAATACGAACAACATGTGTAGATTGTCTCTTAACAGGAACACCACTGAGTCCACCCTGCTCTTCAGCATTAACTAATCCTTTCACAGTGCTGCGTGATATTGTGGTATTGGTGGCGATAACGGCATCAATTCCTTTTTCAACTAAAAGATCAGCGATTAAACAAATATCATCATCTTCCATATCAGGTGCAATTTTAACAGCCAGAGGAACATATTTTTGAGTACTGTCAGCGAGGATTTTTTGTTCAGATTTTAACACTTCCAAAAGATGTTTCAGTTCATCTCCAAATTGCAGCGTTCTGAGTCCCGGGGTATTCGGTGAGGAGATATTTATGGTAATGTAATCAGCTAAAGAATAAACACGTTGTAAACAGATTTTATAATCGTCTGCAGCAGACTCAACAGGCGTATCAAAGTTTTTACCAATATTAATACCGATAATGGCATCACGACTGGCGTTTTTAACCTGTTCAATAAGATGTTCCACGCCTTTATTATTAAACCCCATTCGATTAATAATCGCCTGCGCTTCTGGTATACGAAACAGTCTTGGAGGCGGATTACCGGGTTGAGGCCTGGGAGTTATCGTGCCGATTTCAATAAAACCAAACCCGACCGCAGATAAAGCATCAATATAGTCACCATTTTTGTCCAGCCCCGCCGCGAGTCCAACCGCATTTGGAAAGGTTAGTCCCATCACTTTTCTTGGTGCTGAAACTGGTTTGCCAAAGATAATGGCGGATAACTTAAGCGAATGTAATAATTTTAAGGCCTTCAGGCCAAGCATATGTGCCTTTTCAGCATCAATACTAAAGAAAAAGCGTCGAATAAGAGGATAAATATAAGACATTGGTACCGTTCTTAACCTTTAAATAAAATGAGCGAGTAGAATATTCACCAATAGATTAAGCTAAAAAGATATAAATACCTGCTAGCGCACCAGTAACCGCAATGGAAATATTCATAATAAGAATATTTTTTGTCATAGATGACTTTTCTTGCTTCATATAGCTAAGCGAACCAAACACAGCAATCACCATAACGATTTCACAGAAGAATACGGCAATGACAGTCGCAATCTTTTCATCGCCACCCCATTGCTGGGAATAAGACAGGTAGGCAAGACTCATACCTATGACTGCAGCCACAAAAGGAAATAATGATACATAATACCAGATTTTTTTCTGCATAATAAAAGACACTCATTAATTAAAATTAAGGCTTATAGTACAACAAATAAGGATTGATTAAAATCTCTAAAAAAATCGAGCAAGACGGGCCGTACAGACAAATAAATTTATTTCTTTGTCAAGTGAGTTTCAATTAAACATAATAAGCTGAAACTTCTGATAAGCTTGATTTACTCCAGATAAAACACAGAATAAACCGGGAGTTAAGAAAATCTGAGCTCTGCTTTTTTACGTTGTTCAATTCGCTGCTGTGCCGTCAAAAAATTATCCAGTTGATGCTGAAACAGAGGCTGCAGGTTTTTTATTTGTCCACCAATATAGGTTCTTCTACCAGGATAGGGCTCAAAATTAATATACCTGACCTCAATATTACAATTGAATGCCATAAAATTCATATCAATATCACACTGCACCAAACCATTATCTTCTTCAATGGGTTCAGGCCAATAGCCATCTAAAGCAAATAAAACACCTCGCGTTGATATATTGCTCACTTGTCCTTCATATACTGAATGATTGATTTTTACTTTTGAAGACGAATCAATATTGATTCGATAGTCTTTCCTGCGCTGGCCTTTTAAAATTCGTTTAGGGATCATCACTTCATATAAAATATCACTATTATCCAATATAATATTGCTTACTCGTGAGTTAAATGAATACACTTCATGGTTTGTATTTGCCTGTGTCACAAGCGTAACAGGATCATTTCGTTCTAGAATAAGCCGCCCTTCAGGAGATTTTTCAGCAATAATTAGACTATTTCTTTTTCTGTCCAGTGTAACCGCATTAGAAATAAATTTTTTTCCTGAAGGTGACAGAACAGTTAATGAACTATCCTGCTTCAGTTGATAAATAAATTCATCTTTAAGCAGTTTTTCCATCACTTCCTGCGCACGTTCCTTGTGGAATGTTTTGGGTGTTAAAAAATCAAAAAATGACATCGTTATAAGTCCACTCTATGGCAAGAGTTTGCCGTTGTACCAGTGTTAAACTTTCCCCCAGTCTCTGGAACGCTGAGCGGCCGTACTGACGTCGAATGGCTGTTCATTTGAATATTCATCCAGAATCTGAGCAAAAAAAGGGTTTGTCGTCTCACGATTAGATTCAATGGCTGCTGTCTGTGATGGTCGTGCTTGTGAATTTTTTTGGATTCCATCTGCTGCAGATAGAGAGCCATTAGCGGCATTTTCTAAAAAATCTTCCGTAGTCGTAGATACATTATTATTCGTTAACTGGTTTGAAGAGGCCTGCGCTAAATTATCAATAGACTCATCTGCCACAGCTAATAAATGTTCACTGATATCCTGATGTGTCTCATGGCGCAGTGCTGAATTGGCTACTGAGCTCACAACACCGGCAGCACCGCCCAATAAAGCACCCAATAATACGCCTCCAATTAACCTGGAGCCTTCACACGCATTATCTTCAGTTTGCTCACGGTAATATTTTGAAATAATGGGTAAATGGTGTAAAGGGTTAAATATATCAAGCACATCACCGAAGGTGAAACCATCTTTACCCCAAAATGACACAGTGTCAGTTTCCGCAATATTAACTGCAGCTGTATTTACTGTAGAAATACCCGCCCTGTTATCAAGTTGGTGTATTGATGACATATCAATAAATAAGCCTGTTTAAGAAAATCATTGATTAAACCTAATCGTTAGTATTAAATATGCAAAAAATAAGCCAAAAAAAAGCACCTATCCGTAGAAAGGTGCTTTTATAAAAAAATAATAAGTAAGGGTTTACTGATTCAATAATGCCTCACTGGTATAACCATCATTTTCGAGGATTTCTCTTAATCGCTTTAAAGCTTCAAGCTGGATTTGTCTGACTCTTTCACGAGTCACGCCAATTTCATTGCCTACCTCTTCTAAAGTAGCAGTATCATAACCATGGAGACCAAAACGACGATCAACGACTTCTCGTTGCTTATCATTAAGTTGCATCATCCATTTATCAAGATTTTCCCTCATATTTTCATCTTGCAGAAATGCAAAAGGTTCAGGATTAGCCTCATCAGGAATGGCATCTAGTAAAGGCCGATCAGCATCAGGTCCCATAGGCACGTCAATGGATGAAATTCGTTCATTTAATTTGAACATTCTTTGTACATCTTTAACGGGTCTATCAAGTAAATCGGCAATTTCTTCCGGGCTGGGCTCATGATCAAGTGACTGAGTTAACTCTCTGGCAGCTCTGAGGTAGATATTGATTTCTTTCACAACGTGGATTGGAAGACGAATAGTGCGGGTTTGATTCATTAGACCGCGTTCAATTGTTTGGCGTATCCACAAGGTCGCATAAGTTGAAAAACGAAAACCACGTTCCGGATCAAACTTCTCAACGGCACGAATTAAGCCAAGATTACCTTCCTCAATTAAATCAAGTAAAGGCAGACCTCGATTAAGATAGCGACGGGAAATTTTAACCACTAAACGAAGATTACATTCAATCATTCGTTTTCGACCTTCTTCAATCCCCTGCTGCGCCATTCGTGAGAATTTAACTTCTTCTTCGGCTGTTAATAATGTGGCGAAACCGATTTCATTCAAATAAAGACGTGTCGCATCCATATCACCTTGAGATAATGAATTTCTACGTTGCAACTTTTTTTCAGTAGTATTCTTTTTGATTTTCGATGCTTTTGAAGTCGATTGCTTATCAGGGGATTTCTTTGTCTTTGTTTTACTTGCTTGATTTGCAAGAGAGTCTTTCTGATTATTACTTGAATCATCAAAGTCTGAGTCAAATACATCCATTATTGTATCTGAGGACACTGAACTCATCACATCAAGACATTGATCTTTAGATTCCATTGATTCCATTAAAATCACCCTTTAATTAATGGTATTACTCATATTAACATTTTATATACAGAATTAAAAAGCACTCAGTTAAATTTTATATGAGTGAAAAATTAATTTATTATCATCACCATATAAAAGAATGAACTGTTTAGCGCTTCTATGCTAAAAACATATATATGATATTCTCATCAGAGAACATCAATCACGCTTTATCCAATCATTAACATGTTAACAATTAACAACCGTCAATACTTGTCATTACATGACAATTGTTTGACTTTTGTTACCAAAACGACTGTAAATAATTATACCTAATGGAAACTAGTACCTAAACACATTAATTTTGACCGATTAACTTTTCATATGCCCGATTCAACTTACTTCGGGCACCATCCACATTAAACATCCA
>JAHXHI010000263.1 GCA_025656775.1 gamma proteobacterium symbiont of Bathyaustriella thionipta | reverse complement strand
ACCCGCTGAATAAATGCAATAAAATAAGCTGAAATTACCCATTAAATAAGTTGAACAAAAGCCCATCAAATAGCGTGATTACACTCAGTGGAGCAACTCAGGGGATCCGTTCAACAAAATCAGGCGTATCACACCTTGGTGGCACCTGTAGAATCCCACTGCAAATTCGTGAAGAATCCAGTATGTTATTAAAACTAATTCTGGTTGCATGGGATGCGTTAGTCGTGATCGTTAATCAAGATACACCTATTTCTGATATCAAAAAGCAGGAGCTTATTGATGTGATGAATGGCGATATTAAATATTGGAATGAACTATCAGGCTGGCATGGCGATCCACAAATTCAACATAAAATTAAACTTTTTACCCGTCAATCCAAAATTTCCGTCGTTGGTTACACCCTTCGAAAGATATTGTTTAATGATGTTTATAAGGAGTTTAACTCATCCAGAAATTTTCCATCATCCGGACCACTTGAAAAAGCAATAGAGAAAGAAACTTATTCATTTGCGGTCACCGGGATCTCCAGTGCCAGAAAAAGGGATGTTAAAGTACTTAAGCTGGATGGCATTAAACCGGATTACAAAACAATAAAATCAGGCAACTACACGATGTACCGTCCTTTATATCTCACTTATACTTCATTATACAAATTACCTAAAAATGAAAAAAAAGAAGTAAAACGTTTTCTTGAATTTATAAAAAGTGACGAAGCTGCAAAAATTATTAAAGCAAATGGCGTTGTCCCTTTTAAAGAAGGTTTTCATTTAATGAAGCAGCGTAAAGACATCTTTGGTATTTAATGTGGTTTATCTTCGCACTTTAAATGATCTGGAGATTTTACGCCTCTTTGCAGATAATTTTTATTTAGCAACTGAGCCATTGTCACTATACGCAAAGCTATTTATCTCACTGAAAAATAGTCGGTGTAGACGTCTATCAATAAATTTTTTATATTGGTTCTATTCAGGTTTTAGATAGACAACATTATTTCGACCATTATTTTTAGCATTATAAAGCGCATTATCTGCTCTTTTAATCATGTCTTCAAAACTATTATCCTGGTTGAAATGTATTTCTGTTACGCCAACACTTAAGGTCAGAAATATTTTCTTTTCCTAATACCATTTGATGTTTTTCAACATAGCTGCGAATGCGTTCTGCTAATGCTACCGCTTCATCTTTTGTTGATTGAGGCATCAGGATGATAAATTCTTCACCACCATAACGGGCGATAATATCACTGTCTCTTGCAGATGTCTTAAAAATTTCTGAACAGGCTTTAATCGCTTCATCACCGGCATCATGACTAAAATTATCATTGATGCCTTTAAATCTATCGATATCAATCATTAGTAATGACATGACTTGTTTATTTCTCTTAGACTCTTTAAATAGTGGTATAGCCATCTGCATAAAGTAACGTCTATTATAGAGAGTTGTGAGTGAATCCGTAGATGCTTCGATAGTGAGTCGTTTTTTTGACTTCTGCAGCTCAATTGTCTGATGTCTTAATTGTTCATTAATGTGATGAAGTTCTATCGTACGCTTTTCAACTTCACATTCCAGCAGTTCTGCCTTCTGTTCTCTCTCAAACAATAGTTCTTGCTGTATCTGTATTTTTTTCTTCCGGGTATCATAGTAATAGCTCACCAGAATGAATGAAAAAAAGATAATCTCTATCAGTGATCCCACAGTGAATGCATAGCGTGTTAAGTCAATATTGGGTATAAGCCCATTATAAGTCATCGTCATAAGTGCCATTGTGGGCATATATATAACCAGCGCAATTAAATAATAACGCGCACTGATAAAATAGTCATGTATCCAGGCTCTGATGGATGTGATCAACAACAGGATAAAAAACAATGATGAATAGATATTAAAAAACAGGCTTACATGCGGGATCTCTAAACTGATTAAAATACCACAGATCAATATAATTATTGCTGATAGTCTGAACAATTGACCGACAAATGGTGAATTGCGTTTTAAATCAAGGAGTTCATTGGTAAAGAGTACCAGAAAAAAAACCACCAATGTACCAATGGCATGAAGCGCATCATTCCAGCCTGGAATCCCCATATAAAGATAGTGCCCATTTTGTACATTAACCCAGATTAGAAATGATAGCACATAGCTAATATAGTAGAGATAAATGCGTTCACGCATAACAAAAAATAAGAATCCGGTTAGCAGCATGATAAACAACAACACACCCGAATAGAGGTTATAGGTTTTGCTAATAGTGGTGCGACTAATGCGATAGTATTCTTTGGGGCTAAAAAGCTGAAACTCTCCAATATGAGAGGAAACCGTTGTACCTCTGACATAAAAGTCTTTTGTCTGCCCTGGCCTGATATCAATTGAGAACGTGGGCATTGCCTCCTCAATATTTCTTTCGTTTAAAGGGACTTTCAGTCCATTTTTACTCACCTGCCAGTGATTATCATTAAAATCATACAAATCGAGCGTAGTCCAGAATGGTTCGGTAAAGCTAAGTATGAATTGTCCTTCATCACTCTCATTATGAAGCGTTAATTTGAACCATGCGGCACCTGTTCGATATCCTAAGGCAAACTGGCTGGAAATTTCTTCAGTGAACGTAGATTGACTGATCGCTTCAATGTTTTTTATGCTATCAGCATCATATAAATAACCCATGGTAAAATCATCAATCTTGCTTGTTGATTCTGTAATTGTGACTGCAGCGAGTGATAAATTACTGAGCAGCAAAAAAACAACAGCAAAATATACTGTGATAGAACAATGCAGTTTTATAGAAAATTCTGATTCTACGCGTTTAGCAATATTCAATTGAATGGTTCTATCATGTCTGATTCTTGGGAAATTGTTGAATAGGTACAATAATAGCAGGTTTATTTAAAAAATCACTTACAATCCTGATGATTATATCGCCATAGTTTGCTTATAAATGCCTATAATGGTAACGAACACTCTTCAATTATCAGCCCCAACAACATGAGTAAAGCTGAAACAATTTTTTAGCGGCCAAAGTTTGTGTCGCAAGAGAGGTAAAGTAAAAACAAATATTATCACCTGAGCTTATCATTGCTTTATTTAATAAGGTTATTATATCAATTCAAAATTGGTGATTATAATGGAAGAACAATGGGAAAATAGTCAGTCAAGTAACATCACACGCAACGAGAATTTGCCTGTCTGCTTAACAGTAATTTCTCAATCTGGTTTCAAATACAGCACCACAGTCTAGAAAATGTACATCAGCATCTAATTGCAGCTCGACTTTTATCTTATATAATCCCAACCCCTGCCCGCCGGTATAGGCAATATTGTGTCTGACTTCACTTGTCTCTTTTTCAATATAACGCCTGACAAACCAGTCAACAAATCGGGATACAAAGTCATCTCCGTATTCCTGTCCGGTAAACGATTTTTTGGGTTTTAAAAAATTTTCCCCATAACCGTTATCCACCAAAGCAAGAACCGTTAGTTCTCTCACCTGGTCAACATACAGAATGATCTTGATACCCGGAAACATGGTTAAGTATTTTTTCTGTAAAAATGCAGCATGAGAAAAGCTGTCAATGGCATTTTGATAAGCATCTTTGACGACACTTTTTATGATTGTTGCATCACCCGCGATGGTACTTAGTGAGGTGACCAGTTCATCATAAACCTGCGGCATAACCACTGCGTCAGAAAGCGCATTACTTTGTTCCTGCTTAGTTAAGGTGTGCCATTTACTAAATACAGGATCATTAAAAATGAGTGAAAACTGGCCCAGAATTGAGATATCACCATAATGCAGGTTGTTTTCCTGCAGGTACATTTTAAATACATGATCAAGCTCATGCAGCGTGATGTTTTTTTTGGCTTTATGTTCATCAATCAGAAAATCTTCCGGCTGATAAATCACCGGACCATTTTTAAAAACTCTTTGTGGTGTCAGTGCTTCAGACTTACCTAACATCTTGGTTTCCCTCTCTGGATCAGTTTGCAAACCAGTAGTATCCTGATCGCTAATCAATTTAGCAGAAATTTTGATGTAATCTTGATCAAATCCCCAATTTTTATATTGTTACTTATAAAGCAGGCTGTGAAAGCTCATGCCTATAATAACTCTATTTTTTTCTAAGGAATGTGAACCGGTTCCATGTTCTTGAATAAATTTCCCCCCTTCTATTGTTGTTTGTGATTTGCTTTATGTCTTTGACCGTTCGTTTATATCAATAATAAAGCTATTTGGACAAAATTCTTCCCTTACATAAAAGCGCTACTTTACCCAACAAGTTAGATTGTCGCACAACCACTTCAATGACACTTCTGAATACAATTACACGATACTTTGGGTGACGATGCCCTCTTTTAGAGAAGGAGATATTAACTAAAATTGTCTGATTTTGATGTCAAAATCAGAATCACGAATAACCTCTTTTCTCTTTTATTAAAGCAGGTGAGATCGCCCTGCGACTGTACTTGATTCATGGTTTTAAATACGGTATCTTCATGCAACCTGGCATAAATTACAGACAAAACCTGCTTTAGTCGGTATCGCTGTCACCACAGAACATTAACCTGTGGTTTTACGCTTTCTTGTATTGCTCTATCTGGTTATATAATGAATACATCTTATCGTGCCCATCTTGATGGTTTAAGAGCCGTGGCTATTAGCCTGGTCGTTCTTTACCATGCTGGATTTAGTTTGTTTCCGGGTGGCTTTATTGGTGTTGATGTTTTTTTTGTTTTATCAGGCTTCTTGATTACCCGTCAATTAGTACAGGGTATGGAAACAGGGACATTCAGCTATAAAATTTTTTACCTGCACCGTTTACGTCGTCTGGCCCCTGCCTATCTAGTCGTTGCATTGAGTTGTTTGATTGCAGGTTTTTTTATATTGTTACCGCAGAGTTTTATTTATAATAGTAAGCTGGCGGGGTTAGCTTTTCTTTCATTATCAAACTTTTATCTGGCGAATACGGCTGGAGGGTATTTTGAAACACAGGCAGAAGAAATTCCTTTACTGCATACCTGGTCATTATCGGTTGAGGAGCAGTTTTACTTGTTGTGGCCGGTATTGCTTTTGGTGTTATTCCGGGTGTTTAAAGGACGCTTAAATACAGCTTTCTTAGTCGTTTTGTTTGTGGTCACGTTTCTATTTTCTATTTGGTATACCCAGAGCAGACCGATTAATGCTTACTATCTGTTATTTCCCCGTTTTTATGAATTATTAACAGGCTGTATTTTAGCTATTGTCATGCCCCGTATGCCTCAGCTGCGAGGCCCAGCGGTGGAGCTGCTGTCAATGCTTGGATTGACGCTGATTATAGTCTCAGCGTTGTTATTTAATAACACGACCTTATTTCCTGGATACAATGCGCTAATACCTTGTCTCGGTACTGCGCTACTGATTTATAGTGGTATGTTTAATGGTTGGATAACACGAATACTGGAAACCAGTGTTATGGTGTATCTGGGAAAAATATCTTATTCACTTTATTTATGGCATTGGCCGATTTTTGCGTTCACCCGTTATGCAACGGGAGGGTTAACCCCTGAACATGCAGTTGCTGGCATTATAACCTCGATACTATTATCTTTTTTGAGCTGGAAATATGTTGAGCAGCCCTTTCGGGGTAAATACAAATTCACACCAAAGACATCCTTTCGCTATATGTATCTTGCTCCAGCATGCGTGTTTATCGTGGTTGTTCTTGTGATTAATAAAGGTGATGGTTTCATTAATCGTTTTGGCGAAAAATCTACAGCAGTGTCTGCTATGGAGAGTGTGCCAAGTTCTATTCATGTAAATTGTCAATCCATTGTATCTCAGGGTTATTGTGGTGATATATTGCTGGTGGGTGATTCACATGCCGATCATTTTACGGACTTTGTTAATTCTCTGGCGCAGTCAGCACAGCTCAAGTTAAATACAAAAACCTATCGCGGCTGTCCACCATTATTAGGTTTAACACCAATGCATATTAAAGATAGTCATTTAGAACGGGGGGATGATTGTCGGCTGCATAATGAGCATTTATTGGATGATGCTGAGTATTACCGTTATGTGGTGTTGGCAGGTTATTGGTCGATTGCCGATAACCGTGACGATCATTTTTTTATCAATGATAACTATTCGGATTTAAACCGTGAAACAAGTCTGCAGGTTATAAAAGAATCACTATATGCAACTGTTCAGCACGTTGTTGACAGTGGCGCAATTCCCGTTATTATAAAAGATAACCCTCTGCTTACTAAGCAGATATGTAACTATTCAGCATAAATTTAAAAAAAATTGAAAAAAAAAGCTTGACAGAAAAGTTATGTAATTTATTAAAACCGACATGTCTAT
>JAHXHI010000091.1 GCA_025656775.1 gamma proteobacterium symbiont of Bathyaustriella thionipta | reverse complement strand
CATAGACATGTCGGTTTTAATAAATTACATAACTTTTCTGTCAAGCTTTTTTTTTCAATTTTTTTTAAATTTATGCTGAATAGTTACGAGTTGAGTATTGATATTGGTTGAACTAAATATTATGGCCTAAAAGAATCGTGAGTCACTTGACTTGAATCAAGATAATATAAGTCTGCAAATAAAAAAGCCAAACTTTATTAAGGTTTGGCTTTTTTAAACTTATACTGAACGTGAGCCAGTAATATTTAATAATTCATTATTAGCTCAGTTCGTTCTGGCATATTAACCACCAAAGATGTCGTTGGTAATGTTATTAAACCAGGAGTGAGCATAACGTGCTTCACGTTTTCTCATGGCTTCAGAAGAATCCATTGGTGTTAAGCCGCCAGAGCCCTTAACTTTCTGGATTTTCTTACCGTCAAAGTTATAGACCATTGCAACAGAAATACCATCATCTGGAGTAATAAGGCTGTAACAAGTATTAACCAGTGTAGGAATACCTGCTGGCTTGCCATGTAGACTGGCAACTACTGCTGCGGCACACACTTTTGCTTCAGAGTTGGCTGAATAACCTGACTTGGGTAATGGTGAAGCAACACTGGAGTCACCAATAACATAAACATCTTTATGCATGGTTGATTCAAATGTCTGCTGATTAACAGGACACCAGCCCTTATCATTTACAAGACCTGCATTGAATGCAATCTTGCCGGCTTTTTGAGCTGGAATGATATTGATCACATCACCCTTATACTCTTCAACACTACCAGTAACCGTATTGGTTTTAGCATCAACACCTTCAATGATACCGCCTTCTGCACCTTTAACCCACTCGATCAGGCTGTTATCTGTGCCATAACCATAGTGCTTCTTCCAACCTTGTGTAAACAGACCTTGCTTGGAGAACTTGTCTTTTGCATCAAGAATAAGGATCTTGGATTTTGGCTTGTTATTCTTCAGGTAATGAGCAATCTGACAAGCACGCTCATAAGGCCCAGGAGGACAACGGAAAGGATTTGGGGGTGGTGCAATAATAACTGTACCGCCATCTTTCATTGACTGAAGTTGTTTGTGTAATAACGCAGTCTGAGGACCGGCTTTCCAGGCATGAGGTATCTTGTTTGCAGCAACACCCGCATCATAGCCTTCAATCATTTCCCATTTAAAATCAACACCTGGTGATACGATACAACGATCATAAGCAATATTACCGCTTTTCTTGGTAACAACGTGCTTTTTCTTTGCATCAATATTGCTGGCATAGTCCTGAACAACTTTAATACCCATTGATTCCAGGTTTTTGTAGCCAAACTTGATGGAATCAAGCGGGCGTTCACCACTGATAACTTCATTACTCATAAAGCAGGTGAAGTAGTTTGCATTGGGTTCAACGATAGTGACCTGAACAGCTGGGTCAGCCCGTTTAATGTAGCGTGCAGCAGTTGCACCACCGACACCGCCACCAATGATAACAACATGTCCAGCGCTCTTACCAGCGAGAATAATGTTACTAAAGCCCATTGTGCTGACTGCGGCAGCACCACCGGTAATTTGGATAAAATTTCTACGTGAAATTCCTGACATTTTTATACTCCCCTTTATTTCTGGCTGCCGTAGAAGTGCATAAGCTGAGTCATGCCTGCAGCACCTTTAGCTTTTTCAAGTTTCTGGACTTTCTTTTTCATTTTCTTAGGCATATCACGTCTGCCATTTGTGAAGTCATCCATAGTGAATTGCATATATTCCATCCACTGACCTGCCAGGATTCCAGCATCGTCTTCAGAAGAACGGCCACCGTCTTCATGACATTTTTCACAATATTTCTTGTGCAGTTTGGCACCGGCTTTTGCTTGTTTTGCATCAAAATCCTGAGCGGCAGGGATCATTTTCTGCTTAGAAAAATAACCAGCCATCAGGTTGATTTCTTCGTCAGTATAGCCTTTGGCAATACGGCTCATGATGGTTGAGTAACGACCCTCAGGATCTTTGTAACTTGCCATTGTTTCTGTAAAATATTCTGATGAGATACCGGCGAGTGAAGGTGTTGCGGGTCCAACACTACTACCATCTACGCCGTGACAACCAGCACAGGTATTAGCCAAATCTAATGCACTTGCAGTGCCGGACCAGCTGTTTCCGGAAACTGCTAACCCCCCGAGTACTATCAAGCCCAGTACTTTTTTATTTAATTTCATAGGTCCTCCTTAGGTGACCAATTTTATACGATGTATGATCTAGGATAAAACATATTTTCAATAATTTCTTTTTATCACACAGAAGTGAAGTATGCATCAAAAGAAAAAGTAATGTAAACAAAAACTTCATTTAATTACAGCTTAATAAGTGTATTATTAAATAACAACATTATTACTTATAGAGTTAGTAATGCTATTGCTAACGTAGTTGTTAACGTTTTCTTTTACGTTTTTGTTTACCGTCATATTGATAGACTTTCTTGGCGTAATCCAGCCCGGAAAGTCCATCATTATCTTTTAGATTCGGATTTGCACCATATTTATATAGTAATGTGGCGGCTTCAAAATTTCTTTGAATATAAGCTTCAATAACTGCCGTACTGCCATTTAAATCCTGATGGTCAGGGTTTGCACCACTTTCTAATAAAAGCTTCATTGTCTCCAGCTGGTTTGCTTCACTGGCCCAGAAAAGCGCAGTAGAACCATCGTCACTTTGTGCTTCGATACTACAGCCGCGTTTGAGTAATTCTTTGATGATTGCTACTTGACCATGAGAAGCCGCAACCATGAGCGCACTGCCGCCGTCTTTGTTGCGTATTTCGGTGTTGGCACCTGCTGTTAGCAGGATATCAATTATTTCAAGATGACCTTTCTGAGCTGCAGCCATTAATGCGGTGTTACCATCTTTGTCCTGAGTGTCAACATTAGCACCCGCATCGATGAGTAGTTTCAGTACTTCAGGATAGTTATAAATGACTGACATCATTAATGCATCCCAGCCAGCACGTGTTTTATTCTGGGTTTTAGCTCCTTTGGATAACAATAATGCGGTCAGTTGGGTATAACCGCCCTCAGCAGCAAAGGTCAGTGCAGTACAGCCAGGTTTAGTGAGCGCATTCACATCAGCACCTTTGGATATCAAGAACTCAGCAACGTCATCACTGCCCTCTTCGATGGCAAACATTAATGCAGTTTTACCATATCGTCCATGCGCATCGACACTGACATTTTGCTTTAAAAGTGCTTTAACCATGTCCATATCACCCACCATTGAAGCCTGCATTAAATCTTTTTCCTGAGGTGTCGGTTCAGTCAATTTTTCTTTTGCTGCCAAAACACTGCTGGAAATAAAACAGATGCCTGCACAGAGAAGCAGATGAGTGATTATTTTTTTATGTATTATCATTGTATTAGGCTTCTTTGCTCGCTGCTTCATCTTGCTCTTCCTCTTCCTCAGGTTCTTCAGGCTCTTCATGAGCAATACCTTTGTGACAATCGATGCAGGTTTGACCTTTTAATTGAGCACGAGGATGTTTTTTGCGAGCCATACGATCCTGTTCAGCAAGTTCCATATTGTCATAGTCATGGCAATTGCGGCACTCTCTGGAATCAGTGGCCTTCATTTTTTCCCAGACTCGTGATGCCATGTCCCAGCGGTGTGCTTCATATTTTTCAGGCGTATCAATAGTACCGAGAATTTCATGCAAGACATCTTTGTAGGCGAGAATTTTTGCTTTCATTTTGGGGAAGAATTTCTCGGGTACATGACAATCAGAACAGGTTGCCTGTACACCTGAAGCATTTTTATAATGAAGGGTTTCTTTATATTCTTCTAAATTAACTTTCATGCTATGGCATGATGTGCAAAATTCCATTTCATTAGTGTAGGCAAGAATTGAGTTAAATCCTGCAAATGAAAGAACACCTGCAAAAAAAACAATGAGAATAGATAATATATATTTTCTTGAGAAAAAGCGTTGGCCTTGATGCGATGACTTTTTATCAGTCATTTTATGTTCCTGCTTATTATTAGTCGAAGTTAAGAGCCTATTTTTGAATGTTATTTTTATGGGCTCAGAAAAGTATCCTGACTAAAGCAATTTTAAGTCGTTTGGTCAGGAAATGTTTACAATGCATTTGTCATGCCAATAAAACACTGGTCATAATACCTTAAAATAGCAGGTAATTTTGAAAATTGTAATAAAAATACACTTTTTTTGTCATGTCATCAGTTTTTGTCTTTAAAGTTGTCATGACATCTAACCCTGTCATGACAACTTTTTATCGATAAATGTTGAAAATAATAGGTAGATCAAATTTTTTTTTGCTAAAAAGACTATAATTTATGTTGTGAGATTATTTATAGTAATGCACGGTTAAATATCCTTGAAATGCAGATGTAAGGATTGAAGTAAAATGACATCGGATACACCAACCAAAAAAGTTGAGAAAAACCAGAAGGGCAAGTATAAGGTTGTTTTTAAAGGCCGTTTGCTGCCAGGTTATGATATCGAGCAGGTCGTCAGCAATATTGTTCAATTGACAAAATTACCACCAGAAAAAATTGAAAAAAAATTTTTTAACGGTAAAGTGGTTATTATCCGTAGAGCACATGATCGAAGCCATGCCCAAAAGCTACAACATTTATTTACTGAGGCGGGTCTAGAGGTGCTTATCCTTACTGATGTAGATGATGAACTCATTCAACAAAATGAATTAGCTCTGCAACAATTTTTTATAGAGAATAAAAAAGCGATGAGTATCAGTGCTGCAATTTTTGTGGTTCTTATTCTCACGGGATTATTGTTTGGAATGGATCTGTCGTATCTGGTTGTAATCGGTGTGTTTTTAGCCTATTTTGTTTTACATACTCTGACGGCCTCTATTTCGATGAAGCAGTGGGTCGCTGAGCGATGGCCAGAAATAATGCCCTGGTACCGGCTGGCATTTAATGCTTTAGCAATTATTTTATTAATTCCTTTATTAGTGGTGATGTTTTACTTCCCGGGTGAACCATTGTGGAGTTGGCATGGAATGGGGTTTTATCTTACCAGTGCTCTGGCTGTTGCGGCCTTTATTGGGTTTTTCTATTCATTGAAATACTATGATTTATCAGAATTCTGGGGGACACGTCAGTTGAAGGAAGGTAATGACAGTGTATATGATCAAGAGTGTTTTCATCTTTCACCGCTGCATCGCTATGTGCGCCATCCCTGGTATTTTTTTGCTTTAGTGCTTATCTGGACCAGAGATGTCACTACGGTGCAATTACTGGTGTATTCTATTGTGACTGCTTATTTTGTAATAGGTTCAAAAATAGAAGAGCAAAAGTTAATTGCCTATCATGGGGATGTCTACAAAAAATATCAGAAAAAAGTGTCGGGTGTGATACCTTTGCCATGGAAGATTCTTAATGCAGAACAGGCACGACGCTTACTTGATGAGTATCATCAGGCGGGATAATAGCACTACTCAGCCAAACGAGTAGTGCTGTCAGGTATTATTTAAAGAAGTTTTCTAAATCATCAGCACCACCAATTAATTGACCATCCATAAATACCTGAGGCGTCGTATGTGCACCACTCAATGCCGTTAAAGAGCGGTTGGTAACAGAATGACTCAACTCGACTTCTTCGTAAGGTAAACCATTGGCGGTTAACAGCTCCTTAGCACGTGTGCAGTGAGGGCAGCCTTTACGAGAGATAACAGTGACTGTTGGTAATGCCTTGGCTTCAGGGTTGATATAGTTTAATACGGTATCAGCATCAGAGACCCCAAACGGGTCACCATCAACTTCTGGTTCGATAAACATTTTTTCTATTACACCATTATCAACAATCATCGCATAACGCCAGGAGCGATCTCCAAAACCTAAGTGTTGCTTATCAACCAGCATTCCCATGCCTTTGGAAAATTCACCATTACCGTCTGGCAGCATGGTAATTTTTTCAGCATTTTGATCATCCTGCCAGGCATTCATAACAAATGTGTCATTTACCGATAGACAATAAATGTCATCAATGCCATTGTTTTTAAATACCGGATACAATTCATTATATCTTGGCAGGTGGCTGGAAGAACAAGTGGGCGTGAATGCGCCGGGCAGAGCAAATACGACGACTTTTTTATTATCGAATAGTTCACTGGAAGTCATATCAGCCCATTCACTATCCTGACGAGTTTTAAAGGTGACTGCGGGTACTTTTTGGCCTTCGCGATTATCTAACATTTATTTCTCCAATTAAGTTGTTGAGTAGTGCGTGTGATTGATAAAGAGTATATAAATTTAAAAGTAACTATTCAGCATAAATTTAAAAAAAATTGAAAAAAAAAGCTTGACAGAAAAGTTATGTAATTTATTAAAACCGACATGTCTATG
>JAHXHI010000056.1 GCA_025656775.1 gamma proteobacterium symbiont of Bathyaustriella thionipta | reverse complement strand
TTTCAATATCTAGCCGATAATTTTTCACGAAAACACTTCTTTTTGATATTAAGTTGTTGTTTTATATATCACAAGAAGACCTGCACCCGATAACAACAACCTGGAACGCTATCAGCAGTTTTGTATCGGGCGCTATAATGCCTTTTCTGAAAAAGCAGAAAAAATAATCCAGTACCCCGCGGCCAGTGCTGTAGGCAGTTATTCATCTGAATCCTTATCCACTATGGTTATTGTTTTCATCGCCACCCGCAAGCGCGGTGTTTTTCTGGAAAATCCTGATCAAATCAGTGCCTATGAGTATCCCGCGTATTATTCCCCGGAAAGTCCGTCTTTTTCCCGTGCAGCGGTTTATCAATGTTCAGCATCCAGGCAATTATTCATTTCGGGTACGGCGAGTATTGTGGGTCATCAAAGCCTGTTTCATGATGATATAGCAGGGCAGACTCAGCAGACTATAAAAAACCTGAAAAGATTGATTGAGCATGCCAATGCTCAGACAGGAACGATAAGTCAGTTCGACCTTTCAAACTCACCTGCTGTTAAAATTTATTTACGAAATCCAGCTGATCTGGCCATTGTTTTACCCATAATTAAGGACACACTATCCAATGGTGACAATATTTGTTATTTACATGCCGATATTTGTCGTCAAGAACTGGATATTGAAATTGAGATGCTGATCAATAATAGTCACTAATCCTGAGGAGCGATAAAAAACGCTGCCCGCTGAGTATATGAATAGGTGCTTTATTGTTTCGTGATTTGATGTAATCCGAGCGAAATAATAGGGCACCTATTCATATAGGGTTGTCACATCAAAAATAGACACTCTTTAGGAACAGTAATTTAGGCGATTCGTGTCAATTTGTATTCATTGCTTGAGACAAAGAGCTCAGGTCTAAGAATAGGTCGGTATTAAATTAAGGTGCTAATGAATATCAATCTTTTGCTTTTTTATAAAGGGTCGATGAATATCCCATTCATTTTTCAGTTCAAATTTATCTTTAAGACGCTTAAGTGAGCGATCAGTCATTACATGATAGGTACCATTGACATACAGGTTTCCTGAAACAGAAGGTCTATCGATTGACAGTTGAATACTTTCTCCTGATGCCAGACGATTATCAGATAAGACAAACATGATGGGCTGCCAGACAATCTGTCTTTTGAATTCTATGGACTCAAGCGGAATGTGCTGACCATTTTCATCTTCCCAGAAAAAATCCAGCACAATAAAACGATCAGGATCACCTGTTGGTGCTTTATGACCGGCACCACTATTGGTAATAGTGATAGTGAGAGTATCTTCACTTCTATTGGCTTTAAAGGTAAATATTTTTTGCAACTGTTGGCTTGAATAGGCCCCCGGCCATAAGTGCTTTCTTCCTTCTCTGGCAGGATAGCCTTTCATTAATGGGCGTGTGACTGAGGGCATATGGCAGTCCTGACAGACAAAACCTTTGGCTGACCATAAGCCGCTGTTGGATTCCATGCCGGTACTGCATACACCTTCGTTCATTAGTGAAAAATCCTTACTGGGCACCTCATGGCATTGCTGACACTGGCTTTTTTTTAGAAATTTTTCATCATAGGCAACAGGGTGGGGGGAATTTAAAGTGTTCTTTTTATAGGGACCGTAAATAATGCCGTCTTTGAGGTGACAACTGACACAGGTAACTCCTTCTTGTTGTAAATCAGGATCAAATCCAGGGTTATCGGTTATTTTTAAATCGTGATAGTTACCTGAATCTGAGGATAAAATGACGGGTGATTGATTTAAAAGGGGTGTATGGCATACAAGACAGGTAGGATCACCCTTGTCTTTTTTTAAATAGGCGGTAAAAAAAGGGTCAGTGAATGCTTTTGAGTGCAGTGAGGTTTGCCACTCCTGATAAATTTCACTATGACAAACACCACAATCTCTGGCTTTTAAAGAGATCAGTTCTTCCGGGATCGCTTGTTGAGGAATAAATTGAGCGGTTTTATCTGAAAGTTTATAAATACTCCTGGGATTCAAAAAAAAGATGATAGCAAGTAAAAGAAATATCAGGCTGAGAACAATCAGGATACGTTTTTTCATAATTTTTAAGGCGAATAAAACAGGCGTAATGAAGTCTCTTTGGTGTACTCATTTTTCAGTGATAAGTCTGTTTTATCTGCGTTCACTCAGAACAGGCTTTAAGCGTTCAGCCATATCACGTAATAATTTCTCCGTCGTTGACCAGTCAATACAGGCATCGGTAACAGACACACCATATTTTAGCTGACTCAGATCTTCAGGAATAGATTGATTGCCTTTATGCAAATGGCTTTCTAACATAATGCCGATAATTGAGGTATTCCCTTCCAGAATCTGCTGTACAACATCGTTGGCAACCAGAGGCTGTAATTCAGGTTGTTTATCAGAATTACCATGACTGCAATCAACCATCAGATTTTTAGGCAAACCGGCATCAGAGAGTGCTTTTTCGCCGAGAGTAATACTGACTGAATCATAATTGGATTTTTTGCCGCCGCGCAAAATAATATGTCCGCAGGTATTACCACGAGTTTGCAGCTGTACTACCTGACCTTCCTGATTAATACCCAGAAAATGATGGGCTGCTGAAACAGAATGCAGGGCATTAATAGCAACACCAAGATTACCGTCAGTACCGTTTTTAAAGCCAACGGGTGTTGACAGACCACTGGCCATTTCTCGATGCGTTTGTGATTCGGTGGTACGTGCACCAATGGCAGACCAGGAAAATAAATCAGATAAGTACTGTGGTGTGACAGGGTCAAGTGCTTCAGTGCCGACAGGCAGTCCTAATTCAGCCATCCATAATAACAATTCACGAGCTTGCTGCAGACCTGCCGAGACGTTGAAGCTGCCATTTAAATCCGGATCATTAATCATGCCTTTCCAGCCCACAGTGGTTCTGGGCTTTTCAAAGTAAATACGCATGATAATGAGCAGCGTATCACTGAGTTCATCGCTAAGTGCTTTTAAACGTGTGGCATATTCTTTAGCTGATTGAATATCATGAATAGAGCAGGGGCCGGTCACAACAATCAGCCTTTTATCGTCCCCTTTGAGAATATTACGGATTGCCTGCCGACCTTGTAATACCGTTTGCTCAGCCTGCCTGGTGATTGGCAGCTGTTTTTTTAATTCGCTTGGTGGCGTTAAAATTTTTTCAGCAACAATATTGGTGTTGTCAATGGTGGTGATGCTCATAGGTTTGTACTCATAATTAAATATGCTGATAATAAAGCAATAAGTGAATAATAAAGGCGTATTATCCTAATAAATAAACAATCTATCAAGTCACAATAATTGCACGTAATGCATCCAGCCTGGGACTGACCGAAGTAAAGATACTGTCAAGAGATTTTAGCTGCTGGGCATAAAAATCAATTTCTTCTTCTCGAATGTTAGGATTGATCTGAGCCAATGCCATAAGTCGATTAATTTCATTCTCCAGTGTTTGCTGACTGGCTTCTCTGGCAGATTGTAAAAGTTGCGGGGTTTGTTTCAGACACAGGTTTTCAGCACGGGCAATCATCTCTCGCAGCGCCTCTTCTTTGACCTTGATAATTTGCTGGGCTATTTTCTTTTTGATGAACTCAGTGTTGACTATATCATTATGTTTAATGAATTTTGTCAGTTCCTGACCACGTTCATCAATTAAAATTCGAATGCTGGTTACGGGTAAATAGCGATCCGCCTGCAATGTTTTATGTGCGCTTGTTTCTAATATAAAGACACATTCTAAGAGTAAACTGCCGGGTTGTATGGCAATTTGTAAATTTTCACTGTCTAAAGTGGTGATGGCTGTATTTCCCATTTCACTGCTGTGAATCATATCCATTGCCGTTCTGATCATGGGATGCTCCCAGGTGAAAAACTGCATATCTTCATTAGCCAGAGCAATTGAGCGATCATAGGTGATTGTCATACCGTCATCGGGTAATCCCGGAAACTGGTTAATCATGTTTTCACCAGGCGTTATTATGTAGCAATGTTCGCTATGATCGGAATGTTCAATACCAATGGCATCAAACAGATCCTCCATATATTGGAGTAATTCAATCGGTGGATTATTTTTATCAGCCAGTAATTTTAATTGATCAGCTTCCGGTTGGCGGCATGAGTTGTATTCTAATAAACGATCCCTGCCGGCATGTAATGCTTTATTCAGCGCTTGATGCAGGGACTGGCTGTCTTGTATGAGTGTTGATTCTGATGTCGGTACTGTTGTCGTATGGATTGCCATTAATTCATGATGCAATTGTGTCTCTACTTGAGTGAAGACATTATGTCCTGCCGGGCAGGTGTGTTCAAATGCGTTTAAGCCTTTGTGGTACCAATGAAATAGTAACTCCTGAGCCGTGTTTTCCAGATAGGGAACATGAATTTTAATGTTTTGCGTCTGCCCGATACGATCCAGTCGGCCAATTCGCTGCTCCAGTAAATCGGGATTAAGGGGCAGGTCAAATAATACCATTTGATGGGCAAACTGAAAATTGCGTCCTTCACTGCCAATTTCTGAACAGATTAACACCGGAGTGCCGTTTACTGTATCGGCAAAAAAAGCCGCAGCCCGGTCACGTTCAATCAGGCTCAGTCCCTCATGAAAGACTGCTGCATAAATTCCAGATTGTAATTTCAGGGTATTGGCCAAATCAATGGCTGTTGATGCATTGGCTGTGATCACCAGCGTTTTATTGTCAATGGCGCTTTCACTGAGCTGTCGTTGTTCAATAAGCCAGTCTGCTAACCATACCACTCGGGGATCAATTTGCGTCCATTCAGGCAGTTGTTGTAGATTATCGGCTTCGATCTGATACAGTAATTCAGGAAAAAGTATCAGATTAGAAAAGTGATCAGACTCAGAGGGATGCTCATCGTCTGCTAAGAATGACTGGCTGAATTTTAACAATACTTCTGAATAGGCGACAGGTAATGATTGCGGATGACTAATGACTTGTCGTTCGGGAAAGCCTTTAATAGTTGCACGGGTATTACGAAACAGCACACGACCAGTGCCATGACGATCCAGCATATGTTCGATGAGTTCCAGTCGGCTTGTGTCATTAATATTTTTTTCTTCGGGAAGAAATTTTTTCAGAATACTGACTGTTTCTGCTTCAAGCGCTTGATCAGAGATGAGCACTTGCATTGCCTGTGCAATGGGTTGATAACCTTTCTCTTCAGCAATAAATGCGTCTAAATCAGGAAAGCGATCAGGATCAAGCAGGCGTAAGCGGGCAAAATGACTCTCGATACCCAGTTGTTCAGGTGTTGCTGTTAAGAGTAATACCCCTCTGATTTTTTGCGTGAGCTGCTCAATTAATTGATACTCATGGCTGGATTTTTCTGAATTCCACTGCAGGTGATGGGCTTCATCAACGACCAGAAGATCCCACTCTCCATCAAGTGCCTGCTGATAATATTGTTCGTTTTGTGCTAAAAACTCCAGACTACACAGTACTAACTGCTCACTTAAAAAGGGATTGCTCAGAGCAGAATCGGTCTCTTTTATATCGCTGTCATTGTCATCACCACTGATTGCCTGACAACGTTGTTGATCAAAAATACTGAACATCAGATTAAAACGACGCAGCATTTCCACCAGCCACTGATGCACCAGACTTTCTGGAACGATGATTAAAACCCGTTGTGCACGTTCATTGAGCAATTGGTGATGGAGGATTAATCCGGCTTCGATGGTTTTTCCTAAACCGACTTCATCTGCCAGTAAAACCCTCGGGGCATATCGATTGGCCACTTCATGCGCAATATAAAGTTGATGAGCAATGAGACTGGTACGACAACCGGTGAGACCTGATAGTTCTGAATGAGTGAGCTGGTTAATTTTTTTCTGTGTCTGATAACGCAGATCAAACCAGTGATTTTTATCTATCTGACCGATAAAGAGACGCTCTGCCGGGCGGTTAAGCTGGATAAAATGATCCAGCTGTGTTTCCTCTAAAGTAACGGATTGGCCGTTGGAATCTTTTCCACTATAGATAATAAGACCGTCCAGATCAGTGACCCGGTTGATTTCGATGCTGACACCTTCGACAGATTTTACCTGCTCTCCTTCATCATAGATCACTCGGGTTAACGGGGCATTTTGTTTGGCATAGGTTCGTGTTTCGCCACTGGCGATGAAATTAATGGTTACGGTACGGTGTTTGCTTTCAATAAGCGTTCCAAGACCTAATTGTAATTCGGCATTACTGATCCAACGTTGACCGGGAATAAATTCTTCCACAAAAAACCTCTACTAGTACCTAAACACATTAATTTTGACCGATTAACTTTTCATATGCCCGATTCAACTTACTTCGGGCACCATCCACATTAAACATCCA
>JAHXHI010000188.1 GCA_025656775.1 gamma proteobacterium symbiont of Bathyaustriella thionipta | reverse complement strand
CGCCACTCAAGAGAAAGGCTGAATTAAATCGTTAGCATTATGCTTTATGTCAAAAAAGGTGTTTTTGGAGTAATTCTACAGCCTCAACATCTGAATCAGTCCAATGAGCGTGCCTAACATCCCAAAAGCGGGAGCAAAGGTCACCATCTTTTTAAATACATCCTGGACATTAAAATGCCGGGCTTTCATCGAGTTAATTTCAGTACGTAAGACGTGACGGATCATCTGTTCATCCGATGCATCGGCAATAAGATTACAGGCACGTTTTAGAAAAGGCGAATTGGTTTTTACTTCTGAAAGTGCCAGCAGGCCCTTTCTGCGACTAAGCTGGGTCAATTGCAGCATGTTCTGAATTAATTGTTCAGGCTGTTGTTTGTCTGTGCCGAAAACAATAAAGGCGCTTTTAAATGCGCTGAGAATATCCTTTAAGGGAAAAGTTAATAAGGTCGCAGCAATCGTACCACCAAAAACAATCATCATACCGGGAATATTAATAAATGTGTTTGCATCACCGCCTAATAAAATAGCAGAGATAATTAAGGCAAAGCCCGAAAAAATACCAATGAGAGATGCAAAATCCATAGAGAATATGACCTGTTGTTTAGGGTTTAGACCGAGTGGTTGTTTCTAACGCCGCCTTATCCTTGTGTGATGCCTTATAAACCCATTGAAAAGAGAGGTGTAAATGAATATATCGTCATTCACGTCCGTTAAATATTCTTTTAAATATAGTTCAGATTAATGCACAGGCAAGGTGATTTATTTCATAATGAGGATAAGATCACTTATTTTTTTCTTCAATCCACTTACTCATAAAGTACTGACTGCGATACAGATTGTGGCGTAATATCTGTCCCAGGAAATTGTTTTTTCTATGCTCTGATAAAGAATCATTTAAGACATGCAGATGTTTTATAAATCGGTGAGTATGTTGTGTTTCATCAAATAGCTGGTGAATGAGTGGGTGACCGGCATCACTGCATTGCTGCCAAAGTGATTTTTGGGCATATAAATCAACAGCATATTGAATGAATTGTTGTTCATTGTCACTCCTGTCAGTGACCAGACCGCCCCATGATTTATTTTTTTCAAATCCCATCCCTTCACTGCCGATGGGGGTGCTGACACAAGGTGTTTGAGCGATAAAACTGTCGGCAATCTTACCCTTAATGCCGGCACCAAAGCGTAATGGTGCCAGATTTACCCGATACTGTGCTAAGGTCTCAAGTGCATCCGGAGCACGGCCTTTAATCATAAAGCCTTTTTCAGGTTTATGTAACTGATACACCTTGGCAGATGGATAAGCCCCATAAACATGTATCTGAGCATCAGGTAACTGCTGTCTGATTTTTGGCCAGAGAGATTGATAGCACCAGCGTACGGCATCCCAGTTAGGCGGATGAAGAAAATTACCGATCATAACGAAATGTTCGCGGGCCTCATAAGGTTTAAACATAGCCCGATGAGAGTTTTCTATATCGGTACGCAGCATAAAGGGGCAATAATGGAGAAGATCAGGTGAAATTTTAAACTGTTCAATTAATAATTGCATTTCAAAGCTGGAAATGATCAGGCTGAGATCACAGCGTAAAATAGCACCTATTTCACGAATACTGTCGTCGCTATAATAATCAATTGCCTGACCACTGGTCAGTGTTTTTTGCCGTGCTCTGCGTAAAAAATGTAAATCCTGGGTATCGAGAATATTAATGGCATCGGGACAATGCTCATGCACTCGGGGAGCAAATTGTTCTTCAGTAATAAAGCGATCATAAAAAAAAAATCAGGTGTTAACTCGTTAATTAACTCATCAAATGTAGTGTCATTTAACATTATTTGATGACTGATAATGCCTGACTGTTCATCCAGGTTGGTACAAAATTCAGTTTTCTCTGCGGCACAGGCAAAGTGCAGTTGCCAATAAGGTTCATCCTGTTCTGTTTTATCATTCACCATGGCATTAATGAGTGCCATGGTTCGATAGCCTGCGGCAGATGAATTGGGTTCCGGCCAGAGATGGCCAATAAACAGAATTGTTTTAGTGATCAATCGGAACAATACCTTCCAGATGACTGGCAATAATTTGCTTGGCCAGTTTAATAAAGGCAATAAAATAGGCTTGTGCTATGTCTTCAGTGCGAATGGCTGCATACAAGGTGCCCCAACAGCCTTGTTCGCCCAAAGGCAAAGCTGCGATGCCGTATTGCTGTAATACCTTTTTATTCAGCACCCAGCAAGGCAGTGCAGAAACCCCGCGATTACTGGCAATTAACTGTAATGTCATGGCGTTCACCTGAGAATGCCTGACCAGGCTGGGCTCAACGCCGGCAGGACTTAAAAAGCGGGTAAAAACATCCAGACGTTCACGCTCAACAGGGTAAGTAATCAGCGTATCATCATACATATCTTCAGCCAGAATACAGGCTTCAGATGCGAGTGGATGTTGTTTGGAGACGGCTAATAAAATTTGATAATTAAATAACGGGATATAACTGACCTCATCACTATTGCGAATATCAGAGGTAATAACCAGATCGGTATTGGCGCGTAATAAAGACTCTGCAGGGTTCAGGTCAAAGCCCGTGGATAAATCCAGCTCGACATCAGGCCAGTCAAGGCGATATTGATCCAGAGTGGGCATGAGCCAGTCAAAACAGCTATGGCATTCGACACCAATGCGCAGACTGCCGCTGTCGCCGGTTTTAATACGGGATAGCTGTTGTTCAGTTTGTTTCACCAGTGGCAGTACTTTGTCGGCCAGTTCCAGCAATTTCTGTCCGGCAGGTGTAAAACGCATTGGGCGGGTTTTTCTTACCAGTACAGGTGTACCCAGGTAATCTTCCAGAACCTTAAGTTGATGGGACAGGGCAGATTGAGATAAATTCAGCTGCTCAGCAGTGGCTACCAGACTGCCTGTTTTTTTTAAGCCGACTAATGTTTTAAGGTGACGAATTTCCAGATCCATTTGTGCAAACCTGTTTATTGATAAGTGCGATTGATATGAAAACAAGTGACCATAGGCCTGCTGTTTGCTTATACTCTGAGATTCAGTTGCTTTGAAGTTTATCATACCCCATGGGGCATTCATAGGCTGCTTCTTTAAACTCATTGATTTTAAAGGGAAAAGACAATAACATAAAAAAATGAGAAAATATCTATTTTTTACATCGAATTATGAAAGGTAGCCTCAATCGTTGCAAAAATACTCGATATCGTGCTTAAACTAATATTACTTCATTGCTGGTAATTAAATGGAATAAAATCATGATAACCAACGTCTAAAGAATAAACGGATAAAAGTTTAATCTATGTCAATATTACAATTTTGCTTACCTGATAAGCACCTGGGGAAAAAACTTGAGCAGTGCAGAAACAAAATGTTCCGTATTGCTTTTTCCTGGTGTCATAATGAAATGTTAGCGGATGATCTGGTTCAGGATACTCTGACCAGGGCATTACTGCGCCAAAACCAGCTGAAAAAAACCGATGTTCTGGAGTCATGGGTGATCGCTATTATGAATAATGTCTGGAGGGATCATCTTCGGCGACAGAAAGAGTTTATTGATATTGATGAACATATCTATCTGAATAATGAAACCCCTGAGAATATCCATGAGCGTGAACGGATTATTCAACGGGTGCGTGAAGCAATCAGTTTATTACCCATGGGTCAACGACAGGTGATCAGTCTGGTTGATCTGGAAGGAATGAGTTATAACGAAGTGTCTCAAATTCTGGAAATACCGGTAGGAACGGTAATGAGCCGATTAAATCGTGCCCGTAATGCCATGATGAATAAACTCAGCAATGAAAATAATGAAAGTCAGGTTGTTTCCCTGCATCAACAGCAACACAGGTTGAAAAAAGATCATGTCTAAAATCGTTTCTGAAGAGATGCTTAATGCCTACCTGGATAATGAACTGGATGAAAAAGATATCCGTTTTATTGACTTGCAGATAAAAAATAATGTGCAACTACAAAAAAGAGTTGAGCAATTGCATGAGATTAAACTGAAAATACGGGCCAGTTATGAATCGGTCAGTCCACCTGTACGCGATAAAAAAAGACAGGAGAGTAAAAAACGTCTAATTCCAGCAGGTATGGTTGCTTCACTCACCTTGTTGATTGGTCTGGTCTCGGGCTGGTATTCCCATAGTTATTTTAATGTGTTTTCCAGCAATCCAGATTATTTACTGGGTGTTAAGCTTGGAGCGCTAAACCCAGAAGATAATAAAATTATGATTCATCTGGCACAAAATGATCGTGTTTTATTTGACAAGGCGCTGACAAAAGCTGAAAAATTACTCGCACGTTTTGAAAGCTTTAACCAGAATGGCAAGGTTCATGTGCTGGCTAATTCTTATGGAATGGATTTGTTACGCAAAGATAAAACACCTTATCAGGAGCGTATTGCCAAGATGATGAAAAATCATGAAAATGTAAAATTTGTGGCCTGTAAGAACACCATTAAACGTTTAAAATCCAATGGCAAGTCAGTTGATTTATTGCCGGGCGTTAAAGTACAGGGGCCTGTCATTAATGAGATTGTTTCAGGTTTGAGAAATGGCTGGACTTATATGAAGATATAGTTTTTATTTTCAAAAATCATAGCAACCCTTACTAACAGTCAAACACCACGTTCGAATAAACGACCTATATTCCTCATTTTGAAAATTTTATTTTATTTTTATGGAATAAAATAATACCTGCTAACGTCTTATAATATGACAGCATCTAATAACAAAGAAAACAGCTGTTAAATTAAATCTAAAACCTTAGGAGAATACAATGTTGGATGTAAAATCAAAATTATTATGGGTCTTTTTTACGAGCTTATTACTAATAATGAGTCACCAGTCTATCGCGAGTGAGCGCTATGGAAAACAGAAAGTAGTTTACCATATTAACTATGATAACCCCAAAAGTCAGGCAGGTGCACTGCGTAATATTCAGAATCATATCAATGCCGTTGGCGCTGAGAATCTTGATTTAAAAGTTGTTTTGCATGGCAAAGGACTTTCTCTGCTATTAGAACCTGATGCACAAAAAAATACAAAACTTAAATATGGTAACGCTACTGATACGATGCAGGCAAAAATTAGCGGCCTTAAAGATCAGGGTGTTGACTTTAATGTGTGTGCCAATACATTAAAGGGCAAAAAAATAAATTATGAAGATGATCTCTATGATGTAGAAAAAAGTAATATCGTTCCAAGTGGTGTGGCTGAGCTGGCGCATCTACAAGCTTCAGGATACACCTATATCAGACCTTAAACGTCATTGATTATTTTCAGGCAGGGGCTGATCCGACATCTATCCATAGTCAGTGTTATCTGTAAACTTCTATTTGGATAGATGTTGCCTGAGTCAAACTCATTGTAATACCGGACTTCAGTATGAGTGTAGCGAAGCTGTATTCCTTGTCATATCCTGCTGACTTTTTTGGAATAGAGCCTGATTGTCATAAAGACGGCAGACAGACTCAGTCCACTTAAAAGACCGATCCAGAAACCTTTAGCGCCCATTGCCTCAGTAATTATATCAGTGAGAGCCAGGGTATAGCCCAGAGGAAAACCAATAAACCAATAGGCGACAATGGAGAGCAACATGGGTATGCTCGTATCTTTGAGACCTCGTAATGAGCCGGCAGAACACAGCTGGATGCCATCTGAAAATTGATAAAGGGCAGTAAAAATCATTAAACTACCCGCTAATTCAATCACCTCTGGATCATTGCTGTATAAAGTCGCAATATCAGTGGAAAAATTGATAATCAGTAAGGCAGCTACAGTGGATAGACTGAGACTGATAAGATAGCCTGCTTTGATGGTATTATTGACATCTTGCCATTGCCGGGCACCGCTTTGCTGTCCCACCTGAATGGTCAGACTAATTGACAGGCTGAGGGGTAAAATAAAAATCAGTGAAGAAAAACTTAATGCAATTTGATGCGCCGCAACTGTCACAACTCCTAATGAGGCTAAAAATAAAGCAATAATTGAAAAAATACTGCCTTCAACGAAAAAAGTAATGCCAATGGGAATACCCAGTTTTAAGAGTTTTTTCAATTCATTGAGATGAGGAATTATATTGGACTGAAAAAGTCTAATGGCTTGAAATTTTTTACTTTTTAATACATAAAGAAATAAACACAGCAGCATAACCCAATGGGTAATTGTTGTTGCCCAGCCTGCACCAATACCACCTAGTACCTCGACACATTAGTTTTGATCAGTTGAATTTTCATTTTAACAGTGGCAATTGTTCAACAGTCAGCAAAACTTTAAGGCTCCTTGGTGTTCTGGGTTTCCGTTTAATGAGAGATAATTTTTCAAGAGTCAAAATCATCTGATGAACCGATGGCGGTGAAACTTT
>JAHXHI010000352.1 GCA_025656775.1 gamma proteobacterium symbiont of Bathyaustriella thionipta | reverse complement strand
TTGCATTTTATCCGGCCGTTTATTTCAGTTTTTCTTCCTGTTTTTATAATAATATCAATTGCTTGGAATAAACGGATGGACACTAATTAGTTTTTCTGAGCTATTCTTCAGCACTTGTTCAAGCCGATCAACCAATAACAATTGATTAGGAAGATTAGTGAGCTGATCATGATAGGTCAGACGATGAACATCCAGGTTACTCTTATATAACTGTTCTTCGACACTCAGTCGTTCCGTGATGTCTCTTGATGATTCAATAATACCGCTTATTTCATTTTGTTCATTGAATAAGGGGGATGCAATTAACTCAAAAACTCTTGTCTTATTATTTTTTGAATGATGTTCATGTACAACAGAAACTGATTGCCCGGTTCGTACCACTTTTTCCAGAGGACACTGCTCCTCATTCAAGTGACAGGGGATTTCTGAATTGTGTGAAACCTGATAACAATAAAAACAGGATGAATCATTATTATCAGGAGTATGTAATTTTGCTGCATTGTTCAATAGCTGTACTTTATAATCCCTACCGATCACCATAATTGGATCGGCCACACCATTAATAATAGTTTGTAAAAAATTTTTCTCTCTTTCTGTGCGTTGTTCTGAAAGAATAAGTTTTTGTTCAGCCAGCTTTCGCTCGGTAATGTCTTCCCCGGAAGAAATAATACCAAAGGTTCTACCTGATGCATCTTTTAAGATATTATTATGCCAGGAGATCCATCGCTCCGAATCATCAGAACATCGTACTTTTCCATCAACCACCATTTTATAGTCATGTAGATTGCCTGACATAATTTCTTTGAAAATGTGTATCACATCCGTTTGAATATCATCCGGAAGAAAATGATCAAACCAGTTTTTACCCACTATATCGTATTCAGGATAACCAAGAATTTCACAGCCTTTATCATTAATCATGGTCACGTCTCCCTGTTCATTAAGAGTAAGGATCATGACACCGGCAATCTGTAAATATCGTTGTGCCTGTTTTTTCGAATGCGCATGCAGCTGTTCAATATGCCATTGTTCAAATGCCTTTGACAAAAAATTGGCAACTGTTTGTAATAGAAGAATATCTTGCTTAAATAAACTATCAACCTGCCCGGGGTTATCCAATCCAATAAAGCCCTGAAAACGATCACTCCAGAATAAAGGAATATTGACACAGGATTGAATATTTCCATCTTCAAAAACATTTTTTAGAGCAATAGAGTTTTCAGGGATATCTTCCTTGTCCAGGAGAAGAACTTTTCCTTGTTCGAGCTGATTGAATATCCACGAAAAATCATTACGATGACATTCCTGTAGTGCAGCTATCTGTGCTTTAACGCCAGAGGCACACCATTCATAAGTATTTTTTAAACAGCTTTTGTCCGGGCTGACCTGGAATAAATAACAACGATCGGAATGAGTAAACAGGGAAAGTATTTTTAGCGTTTTGTTAATTATTTTATCAACTTGTTCAGATTTAATGTTGACCAGATCCGATGATAATTCGCTGATAATTTTTTCAAGTTCAACTTTATGTTGAAGTTCTTTTTTTGAACTAAATAATTCACTCAATAATAATTTACGATCAGTGATATCTCGTGATGAACAAATAATATATTCAGAATCATTATTGCTATATAATCGGGCACTGACTTCAACATGAATGAACTTTCCATCTTTATGACGATGTTGAGTTTCCATTATAAATTTGTCATGCGTGCGAAACACTTCAAGTTGCTTTAGCCAATCATCGTGATTACAAACAAAGCTGGAAACGTCATAAATTTTAAGCTGTAGAAATTCTTTTTTACTATAGCCCAACAGCTTATAGCTACTGGCATTGGTATCAAGAAAACCGCCGCTTTGAGGATCAATAATATAGAAGCAATCATTACTGTGGTCGACCTGATGTCGAAAATTAAGCAGTTCACCTGTGAGTTTCAGCTCTTTCAGCTTTTCTTGTTTCTGCTCCTCTAACTGTTTATTTTTCCAAAGATTTATCCCCTTACTAATGGTGTTATAACTCGCACCACCCATTGTTTCTCGTATTTCATCATACGAAGGGATACTTCCTTTATCATCATATAATCTATCAACAATTGTAAGAACTCGTTGAACCGCAGGACTAATTTTTTTCATAAAAGAACTCAGATAAAATAAATAACCAAAACGATAGTAGTCTACTACTCTAAATTAAACCATGAGCCATATCAATACATTAAGATTAATTTATACCCTTGTTACCCTCTAGAAGCTACCCTGGCTGGGTAACATTGTATGGAATTACAACATGACCACACACCTGATTTCATATTGAGCGACAAATGATAACAGGAAAACACAGTAGATGGTTCGGACTGATAACCGCCCTTTGGTGAATATATCCGTTGAAAAGCGTTCAATTGTGTGTTTTTCACACACCGGAATTTTATAGATCGAGCTTCTGCTGCAACAGTTGCAAGAACTCATGAGCCATCACGGGTTTGCTGTACAGATATCCCTGTGCCTCATGACAACCTGCCTTTTTAAGGAATTGAGCCTGCTGCTTCGTTTCCACCCCTTCTGCAATGGTTTTACAACCCATATTGGCAGCCAGATCAATCACGGTTTTACAGATTGCTATGTCATCAGTATCTTGCGGAAGATTTCTTATAAACCCTTGATCAATTTTCAGTTTATCAATGGGGAGACGCTTGAGGTAAGCCAGCGATGAATAACCGGTACCAAAATCATCAATGGCAACAAAAACACCCAGCTTCTTGAGTTCACTAGTAACTTCAAGCGCATGCTCGGCATCATGCATAATAAAGCCCTCTGTTATTTCCAGCTCCAGAATCTCCGGTGACAATCCCGTTTCTTTCAATATTTGAGCCACAACGGCAACAAAATCACTATGCTCAATCTGTTGACCTGCCACATTGACAGCGATACTCTTGAGATAGATATCTTGTGCCTGCCATTGTACAACCTGTTCACATGTCTTTTGCAATACCCACTCCCCTAGCGGGATCACCAGACCCGTTTCTTCTGCCAAAGGAATAAAGTCTAGCGGAGAAACAAGCCCTCGTTCGGGATCTCGCCAACGAACCAATGCCTCTGCACCGACTATTTTTCCGCTGTTCAAATCAATTTGAGCCTGATACCAGACTTCCAGTTCTTCATTATCCAGAGCTCTGCGTAAGCTCCTTTCCATCGTTAACTGCTGCAATGCTGAAAGTGTCATTTCTTTACGATAAAAACGATAGGTATTACGCCCGCTCTGCTTTGCTTCATACATGGCCGCATCAGCATTTTTTATTAATGTTGTGCAATCAGTGCCATCATCCGGAAATAAAGCGATTCCGATACTGGCTGTCGATATTACGCCATGCTCATTAACACTAAAAGGCTTTGACAAAGAATTACAGATCTTTTGCGCGACTATCGCCGCATCCTGTTCCGACTTTATTTCCTCTAACACGATAGCAAATTCATCACCACCCAGCCGGGCAACCGTGTCTTCTTCTCGAATCAGTTTTTTTATACGAGCAGCCGCTTCCAGCAATAAGCCATCACCGACAGGATGTCCGAGGGAATCATTAATATTCTTAAAGCGATCCAGATCCAGAAATAATACTGCAAAACGCTGGCTTTCTCGTTTGAAACGAGTAATCAGATGTCCTAATAGTGAATTAAACAGTATGCGGTTAGGCAGATCAGTCAGCGGATCATGGTGGGCCAGATGTTCTAATTCAGCCTGTGAATGCTTAATGCTTGAAATATCAGTAAATACTCCCACGTAGTTTTGTAATTTATCCTGTTCATCATAGACTTCACTAATGGTCAGCCATTGAGGGTATACTTCCCCGTTTTTACGTCGATTCCAGATTTCACCCTGCCAATTATGATAGCGGCCTATTGCTGCCCACATGTCTCGGAAAAAACCATAATCATGTCGTCCCGAACTCAGAATGCCTGGAGTTTTCCCCAGACAATCTTCCAGGGAATAACCTGTGATCTCGGTAAAAGCCTTATTCACTTGTATAATATTAGCCCGGGTATCGGTGATCATCACACCCTCAGCAGTACTTTCAAAAACGGCTGCAGCCTGACGCTGGTAACGCTCAGTTTCCAGACGAAAACGAATATCATGCACTATTGCCAGAATACAGTCCGCACCATTAATCTGTAAGGGGGCACCAGAAATAATGGCCGGTATCTTCTCACCGGTTCGGGTAATGCACGATAATCTGTCGGTCACAGCTGAACCTGTGGTGAACACTTTTTTGGCAAATTCAGACATTGCCTGCATCTCGTCGGGATGTATTCGCGATATGGGTGTTTGTTTTAGCTCTTCCGTACCATAGCCCAGCATTTTGGCTGCAGACGAGTTGCTCTGAATAATTTCGTCTTCAACAGGATTGATAATAAAAATAGCATCATTGGAGTGATTGAAGAAGCTTTGATAACGCCGCTCACTCTCACGCAACGCCTTCTCATTGGCTACACGTTGACTGATATCCATAAAAGTAACAACACAACCAATCAGCACACCATTCTCTCTTATCGGATAGGACCAGTACTCCACGGTGAACTGGCTGCCATCACAGCGCCAAAACACGTCGTTATCTGCATGTACACTTCCACCGGATGCCAGGGTCTGCAAAGCAAAACACTCTTCTTCAGGATAGGGTGAACCATCTTGATGACTATGATGGATAAGATTATGCATGTTCTGACCAATGATATCAGCAGCAGACTCAAACCCCAGCATCTGAATACAGGCCTTATTGACCAATGTAGCGCACCCTTCCAGATCAATGCTATAGATCGCTTCAGCAGTAGAATTCAGCAGCAAGCGTACTTGTGCCTCACTTTCCATCAGGGCTTCTGCTGCATGCTTACTTTCAGTAATATCGGTACACATGCCGGTCATAAGCTGATGACCATCGAAGGATTCTTTGACTGGATAACCTTTTTCAGCTATCCATCGATTCATTCCGTTTAGTCTGATAATGCGATATTCGCATTCGTAGTATTTTCCATGCTTGTGGTACTTGTCCATAACCTCAAGATATCCCTCAAGATCATCTGGATGGATTGTCTTCAGAAGTAATCCTGGAGATTGGTAGAGTTCCTCTCGCGATCGTTCCCAGAGCGTTTCATAGGCAGGACTGATGTAAAGTATTTCATCCATAGCAACCGTACTCATCCAGAACACATCCTGAATGTTCTCTGTGACAAGTCGAAATTGCAATTCGCTGCGAGCGATCAGTTTAGCCTGTTGCGTTCGCCACCAGTAAAAAAGCGACAGGGCAACCAGTGTTAACATAAGGAATAACAAGAAAATCATTTTGGGTAAGCGTTGGTGAATAGGCGCATAAATTTCATCCTGATCGATCTTGGTCACAATAAACCAGGGTGAATCAGGTATTTTTTTCAGATACCCTATTACCGATTCACCGCGCCGGTCTATTAATTCCATGTTGCCTTCACCGCTGCTATTGAGAATTTGTTTAATATATTCGGCATTACGTGAGGGTATAAACACGGGTTGAGGCTTGTCACTTTTATGCCGTCTGCCGGAAATAACACGAAATCCTTCATCCTCAATTTGCAGTAATATCGATTCAGCAGTTTTACTGCTGGTGGGCCACATTTTCAACAATGGGAACAACATACGGCCGTGGTCCATAGTAAAAACCACTGTACCAACGGCTGTCTTTTCATATATCAGTGGTATCTCTAACGCCAGGTGTCTTTTGCCTTTAGGGGTTTTATGGATCTCGGTCAAGTGAGTCTGTTGTGCAATTTCTTTATGGTTTTTCAAATCTGAGACAAAATCGGGCATATCATCGCTGACTAAAGTCTGCATCAACAGGACATTAGCATGTGCATCCAACAGAAAGACACTACTATAACCATAGGCTTTAAGGATAGACTGGATATGGGTACGAATTCGATTAAAGGTATTGACATCATTACCACCACCTTGCTGCCATTGATGCACAACAAAAGCCAGTGGCCCTGAGGCTATCGATTCTCCACCTGCCAGCCGTTCGTTGCGCCACAGAGAAAATTCACGGACTTTTAAATCTGCTACTGCATGCAGATGGGTAATAGCATCTTTGTGAGCATTAGCAATGCGGTTTGTATAGTTATTGAAGACTAAAAATAAAATAAACAGCGTTACGAGTATAAATAACAGGAAAGGAAATTTGAATTGTGATAGCTTGCTCTTCATTAGATGAGATCATATCTTTTCTGAACTAAAATGTAAGTATATCATAATGTATAATATTTATAGAATTGACTCACATCAAAAGACTATTTGATATAAAGAGTTATTTAATTAGTGTCCATCCGTAAATAGCCTTTTTTTAGCATTCAACTAAAAAAAAGGCCATACAAAATCATATTCAGCTTTCTTAAAATTT
>JAHXHI010000186.1 GCA_025656775.1 gamma proteobacterium symbiont of Bathyaustriella thionipta | reverse complement strand
ATTTTCTCTTTCTACTCATTTTTAGGTTCCCCATTAGGTTAGCTCTTATATCTTAACCTATTGTCCAGTTTTCGGGGTCCACTATATTGTCTTAATAACGGACCCATTTTTTCCATAGCGAACAGAGACATTAGGGGTATTTTTATTAGCTGTGCGGCTGCTGATAACGGTATCATCTCCCATCTTAATCCGACCTTTAATGCTGTCCTGCTGAAAATGACTATCACCTTCCAGTGAACTGGACACTTCAATCAGTAAGTTGTGTAGAGGTTTATCCAGTTCTTTTAGTAGTTGTGCAATTTCTTCCAGAACAGGTGTTGATGCTTTAACGATTAAGGAATTGTTTTTGGCTGTGATTTTGGCTTGATTGCCATAAAGTGGTGCAATAATGGGTAGTAATGTTTGCGCGGCCTGTTGAGTTTGAAATACCCTGAAACTGGACTCTGAAAAGACGTTGGAAGAAACGAGGGAACATAAGAAAATAAAAAGGATTAACCGGTTATTTTTCTTTGAAATCACATTTGGCTTTAACATAACTTAGGCCACGCTTTTAATGTTCAGATAGGATGAAATTGGTCATTATCTTATCATAAACCAGGCAGATTAAAGACTTAAACGGCGTAAAGAATTATCAATAATACCACGTGACCATAATTCTTCAAATTGTTCATAAAGCTGTTGGGTTTTTAAGGGCGCATAAAAGTTGCCTACAGCATCATAGCGTTCGGGGTGAGTATGGATAATATAGCCGCGGTCATCAAAAATAATAAAGGTTTCAAAAATATCATGGTGTTCTTTGGCCGCTATTTTAATGGTCATATGACTTGAGATTCTCTGGGCCAGTTTTAGTAGTCGATGCCCCTTTGTTGTCATGGGCTTTGCATCCTGAAGAAGGATTTGAATATGAGTACGTTGATTTTTTATGGCAAGGTTTTTAATGGCCTCGAAGAGTTCATCATTATCAAACAGGCTGTGTTCGAGGTGATGACTGAAAATAAGAATACGGTGCTGTGCCTGTTGACTCATACTCAGAAGTAATTGTTGAAAATCTTCTTTTTGAGCGACTTCGATTAATTGATCCGTTTCGCCAAGTTTGTGAGATGTGAGGTCAATCATGGTTAGTCCTCTAGCAATCGTGTCATTTGTTTGTGTGGAATATCAGCATCCAGAAATTCATCGCTGCTGATCTCAAACCCTGCTTTTTGGTAAAAAGGGATGACATCAACCTGTGCATTCAAAACAATTTTTTTTATTTTAAGTTTATGACATTGCTCAACAGCTGTTCGCAAAATGCCTGAACCAATGCCCTGACCTCTCCATACAGCTAAAACAGCCATTCGACCAATATGAGCGGTTGAAATATGATCATTAGTATTATTAAGTGTAATTTGTGCTGTGCCAATTGCAAGTTTTTTACCTTGAACAATCACTTCAGCAATGATATGACAGGCATTGTCATCCTGACCATCCCATTCTAATTCAACCGGTACATTTTGTTCCAGAATAAAGACTTGTTCGCGAATTGATTTTAAAGAAGCATAATGACTTGACCAGTCAGTGACTTGAAAGCAATAATCTGAATTTATCTTAGTGCCTTGTGTGTTGGTTTTTTGCATAAATTCGGAATAAGAAACAGGCGGAAAAACAAATGCTTGTCCGCCTGAAACGATACTAAATATTTTTTGCCTGATCCACGGCATTACCAATATAGGTCGCCGGTGTTAACTTTTGCAGTTCCTGTTTGGCTTCTTCGGGCATGTCCAGAGTTGCAACAAATTCCTTTAAGGTTTCTGCGGTGATGGACTGACCACGAGTGAGCTCTTTTAGTTTTTCATAGGGTTTCTCAATACCATAACGGCGCATTACGGTTTGAATGGGTTCGGCCAGGACTTCCCAGGTATTATCCAGATCACTGGCCAGTGCTTCGTTATTAATCTGTAATTTATTGATGCCGCGCATTGTTGATGAATAGGCTATCATTGAATGAGCAATTCCGACACCCAGATTTCTTAATACGGTGGAATCGGTTAAGTCACGCTGCCAGCGAGAAATGGGTAGTTTATTACTCAGATGGTTAAGCAATGCATTGGCAATGCCCAGATTGCCTTCTGAGTTTTCAAAATCAATGGGATTGACTTTATGAGGCATCGTAGAAGAACCTACCTCACCGGCAATGGTTTTTTGCTTGAAATAGCCCAGTGAGATATAGCTCCAGATGTCACGGTCAAAATCAATTAAAATATTATTAAACCGTGCCAGTGTATCAAAGTATTCAGCAATATAATCATGCGGCTCAATCTGAATCGTATAGGGGTTAAAATCAATACCCAGACTTTCCACAAATTGTTGTGCAATTTCTGCCCAATCAAGTTCAGGATACGCACTTAAATGAGCATTATAGTTACCCACGGCACCGTTAATTTTACCCATAATCTGTACGGTTTTGAGTTGCTTAAACTGACGTTCCAGACGATAGGCAGTATTGGCCATTTCTTTACCCATCGTAGAGGGTGAAGCTGGTTGGCCATGAGTACGGCATAACATAGGGGTTTCAGCCAGCTCATGAGCCAAGCTGGTAATGCCGTTAATCACTTCACGCAATTGCGGCAGCAAGACATTACTTCTTGCTGTATTGAGCATCAGGGCATGAGATAAATTGTTTATATCTTCAGATGTACAGGCAAAATGAATAAATTCATTGATTGCCATTAATTCGTCATTGTCTTTTATTTTGTCTTTAAGAAAATATTCAACTGCTTTAACATCATGGTTTGTGGTACGTTCAATGGTTTTAACCTGTTCGGCATCTTCAATTGAAAAGTTATCAACAATGCTATCTAATAAACTACTTGCAGGTTCTGATAAAGCGGGTACTTCTTTTATCTCTGAATGAGCAGCGAGCATTTGTAACCAACGCACCTCAACCAGTACCCGATGACGTATTAAGCCAAATTCACTAAAAATAGTGCGAAGATTGGACGTTTTACTGCCATAACGGCCATCAATTGGTGAAACTGCGCTTAAACTATTTAAATCCATTCTCAAGGACCCCATTTTAGAATAATAAGATAAAGTAACAAATAATAATCACTCTACCGAATACATTTATTGATTATAAAGATGCTGAGATTATAACTGATGGCATCAATATGGGAAAGAAAATGCTCAGCCAGGTATGGATATTTAGTCTATAATTTGATTATTATCATCTATCTGACAATGAGCTGAGAGTTATTATTTTAGTCAAAAAAATGTGAAAATTTAAGGAAATTTATGTTAAACGAATATAGAAATCATGCGTCACAGCGTGCTCAACAAAACCTACCACCGTTGCCGCTGGATACACAGCAGACCAGTCAATTATTAGATTTACTGATCCAGCCTCCTGCAGGAGAAGAAGCGTTTCTTCTTGATTTATTTATTAATCGTATTCCACCGGGTGTGGATGATGCCGCTAAAGTAAAAGCTGATTTCCTCAAGTCTATCGTCACAGGTCAACAAAGCTGCTCCAGCATCAGTGCTGAAAAGGCAACTGAAATTCTCGGTACTATGGGGGGGGGCTACAATATTGAGCCATTAGTTGAATTACTTGATAATGATGCCCTGGCACCGATTGCTGTTACTGCGCTATCATCTTCTTTATTAATTGCTGATGCCTGGCATAGCATTATGGAAAAGGCAAAAAACAATGCCTTTGCTCAACAGGTAGTTGATTCATGGGCAGCAGGGGAGTGGTTTACCCGGCGAGATAAGCTTGCTGAAAGCATTACCGTCACGGTGTTAAAAATACCGGGTGAAACCAATACTGATGACTTATCACCGGCAACTGATGCCTGGTCACGGCCGGATATCCCTTTGCATGCACAATCCATGCTGGTGACAAAAATGCCTGATGCTCTGAGCACGATTGAAGAACTCAAGAAAAAAGGCCATTCCATTGCCTATGTCGGTGATGTTGTCGGTACTGGCTCATCACGAAAATCAGCCATTAATTCTGTTTTGTGGCATATGGGAGAAGATATTCCATTTGTGCCCAATAAACGTCAGGGCGGGGTCGTTCTGGGAGGCAAAATTGCGCCTATTTTCTTTAATACAGCAGAAGACTCCGGTGCGTTACCGATTGAGTGTGATGTGTCTGCTTTACACACCGGTGATGTCATTACCATCAAACCTTATGCTGGTGAAATCACTGATGCGCAAGGCAATGTTATCAGTACCTTTGATCTCAGCCCTAATACGCTGGCTGATGAGGTCCAGGCAGGCGGTCGAATTCCCCTGATCATTGGCCGTGGTTTGACAGATAAAACACGTGAATCGCTGGGGTTGGAACCCACGAATATATTTATTCGCCCGATAGCTGCGGCTGATACAGGCAAAGGCTACACGCTGGCCCAAAAAATGGTTGGTAAAGCCTGTGGTGTTGAAGGCATTCGTCCGGGTACTTACTGTGAGCCAAGAATTTCAACGGTTGGTTCTCAGGATACGACGGGTGCAATGACCAGGGATGAATTAAAAGAACTTGCATGCATGGGCTTTGCATCTGATTTAGTGATGCAGAGTTTTTGTCATACGGCAGCCTATCCCAAACCCGTTGATGTGAAATTACAGGGCAGTTTGCCCGGTTTTATGACACAAAGAGGAGGGGTATCTTTGCGTCCGGGTGACGGCATTATTCATTCCTGGTTAAATCGAATGTTATTACCGGATCAGGTGGGTACCGGCGGTGATTCTCATACCCGTTTTCCTTTAGGAATTTCTTTTCCAGCGGGCTCAGGTCTGGTTGCTTTTGCATCAGCAATGGGCGTTATGCCGCTGGACATGTCTGAATCCGTTCTGGTGCGTTTTAAAGGTACGTTACAGCCCGGTATCACATTACGTGATCTCGTCAATGCGATCCCCTGGCAAGCAATACAGGATGGAAAGTTAACCGTTGATAAAGCCGGTAAAATTAACGTTTTTAATGGCCGCATTCTAGAAATTGAAGGCCTGCCGGATTTAAAGGTTGAGCAGGCATTTGAATTGGCAGATGCTTCAGCAGAGCGTTCTGCTAACGGCTGTTCTGTACGATTAAATAAAGAACCTGTTATTGAATATCTGACATCCAATATTACATTACTGAGCTGGATGATACGTGAAGGTTATCAGGATGCAAAAACCTTACAGCGCCGTATTGATGCAATGCAGGCATGGCTGAATGATCCGCAATTATTAGAGCCGGATAGCGATGCCGAGTATGCAGATATTGTTGAAATCGATCTGGATACCATTAAAGAACCTATTCTTGCTTGTCCTAATGATCCAGATGATGTCAAACTCTTATCTGAACTGGCAGGACAAAAGATTGAAGAAGTCTTTATTGGTTCCTGTATGACGAATATCGGACATTATCGAGCTACCGCAAAAGTACTTGAATCGCATCTTGATGGCGGCGGGGGGGCTATCCCCACGCGTTTATGGATTGCGCCACCCACCAAAATGGATGAAAAAGAACTGATTAGCGAAGGTGTTTTCAGTATCTATGGTCGTGCGGGTGCAAGAACAGAGTTGCCAGGATGTTCATTATGTATGGGGAATCAGGCACGTGTTGCAGATGAATCTAATGTCGTATCAACCTCCACCCGGAATTTTCCCAACCGTCTGGGTAAAGATGCCAAAGTCTTTTTAGCTTCAGCAGAACTTTCTGCCGTAGTCGCAACGCTTGGTAAACTGCCAAATTCGGCAGAATATCAAGAGGCTGTCAAAGCATTAGACACTGATAAGACTGATATTTATCGCTATTTGAATTTTAATGAAATGGCTGATTATCACTAGTCGGGGGCGAGATGAGGTATGCGGGTTGGGTTAATTGTCGGCGTTGACCCTAAGGACGAAACCGCTCTGCGGTAGAGCCTAACTCATGGCCATAAATTCTTAAAACCCTTTAATGATTGGGTGCTGTATGCCAAACGACCTTTCTTTGGTCCAGAGAAAGTATTGGCATATTTATCCCGTTATACTCATCGAGTGGCGATTGCCAATAGTCATCCTCTTTCAATGGATGAGCAAGGTGTGCGTTTCAATGGAAAGACTGAGCCGTTATATTTCAGACTTAATCGGTCTGTACACATAAAGAATAAAGATTCAAACCCCCATAGAAGTCATTAAATGACACCGCATTTTTTAGTCCACGGTTTCATCCTTTTACGTTTATCCAATACCTGTTTGTTGAGTTTGTATTATTTGAGTGGGCTGGCTGTGAGTGCAGGCATCAGATAAAGCTTATATCTGTAGACAAGCGAGACATAACGTGACATGATGTGTCTTAATGTTTTTGGGTGTTCGGTTTTGCTGTGGTGCTCTTTAAATGGGACGCTAAAAAAGTCTGAGAAATTAAAAATAGCAAGTTTATTGGTAACTATTCAGCATAAATTTAAAAAAAATTGAAAAAAAAAGCTTGACAGAAAAGTTATGTAATTTATTAAAACCGACATGTCTAT
>JAHXHI010000309.1 GCA_025656775.1 gamma proteobacterium symbiont of Bathyaustriella thionipta | reverse complement strand
GGAAAATGTAAACTTACTGCGAAAAGTTTATTCCTGTCCTTACTTTATCCCTTGTATAATAATGACTTTTCGGTTCACCGGACTTTGCTGGGGCTTGCCATAAGTTTTTGTTGTAACCAGTTGTTACAATTATGGTTCAGCTTAAGCTTATAGGGAGAATAATATCGTAATATGTAAGTTTCTGGCATTATTTTTGCTAGAACAACTTTGTTACCATTATAAAATTTTCTATAGATAAGGCTATGACAACTTTACAAATACTACTTATTGTTGATTCCAATAATGACAGCTGCATCGAACTGCAGGGAGCGTTGGCAAGTAATGGTTTTAATGTGATTAAAACCATTAATGTAAAAAAAGATCAGGATTTTACTGATCAATATGGTCAGGTCTCAGCTCTGGTCTGTCAGTTTCATACCGTAAAAGAAACATACCTTAATACCATTTCAAAATTCGTACAAAGTAAACCAATGCCTGTAATCCTGTTTACCAATGACGATAGTCGTTCTGCCATTGATAAATCAGTAAAAATCGGTGTGAATGCATATATTATTGATGGATTTAACTCGGAACGTATTAAAACCATTATTGACGTCGCAATCAGCCGCTTTAAGAGCTATCAGGAAATTAGCGATGAACTACACAAAACCCGACTTCAGCTTGAAGACAGGAAGCTTATTGATAAAGCGAAAGGCATTTTAATGAAAAGTAAAAATATCGATGAACAACAGGCCTATAAAATGATCCGAAAAATGGCAATGGATAAAAGTAAAAGCATGGGGGATATTGCTCGCAGTATTATCGATCTCATGGAACTTATGATTTAATGCACTAAAATAGCCATGTCACATAATTTTTGCACAATGAAAGACCAAAATTATTCATCAGGAGTACAATAAATCGTTAATATACTGGAAATTAATAGTTGGCATGTTGATTGCTTTATTAAATGTAATACATTAAAGAGGCTTTAAATCTACATACAATTTACGTACAACAAAATATCTATTTATATCGTTACTCAATGTTGACAACGTTATAAAACAATTTACATCATCGTTAAGATGATAAATGAAGTTATCTGGATTAAACAAAAGGCAATGGCGTCTTTTGCTTAGCCAAAACTTTATACAGGACAAAGGCGTCCACAGAATGGTTATTTACATAACTGAACTGTGGCGCCTTTTTTTTTGGATATTAAAAAATTACAAGTTAAAAAAGGTAAAAATAAATGAAATTATTTGCAACAAAAAGAAGATGTTTTCTAAAAAAATCATTACTTGCTGTGGGTACTGCGATGGCATTCAGTACCAGTTTTTTGAGTATGAATATGGCCAGCGCGGCGGTTGGCGAACCTGAAAAGGAAGATCTGAAGTTTGGCTTTATTAAACTGACCGATATGGCACCGTTAGCCATTGCCTATGAAAAAGGTTTTTTTGAAGATGAAGGTCTTTTTGTCACTTTGGAAGCTCAGGCTAACTGGAAAGTGCTTCTTGACCGAGTGATTGATGGGCAGCTTGATGGCGCACATATGCTTGCAGGGCAACCGCTAGGAGCCACTATTGGATTTGGTACCCAGGCACATATTATTACCGCATTCAGCATGGATTTGAATGGTAATGCGATTACTGTTTCCAATGACATCTGGAAGCAGATGAAGCCCAATATTCCTGAAAAAGATGGAAAACCAGTTCACCCTATTAGTGCGTCAGCTCTGAAACCCGTAGTAGAAAAATACAAAGATGATGGTAAGGCATTCAAAATGGGTATGGTGTTTCCTGTTTCTACGCACAATTATGAATTACGCTATTGGTTGGCTGCCGGCGGTTTAAATCCTGGTTATTATGCACCCGAAAAAGGTGACACATCCGGAACGATAGAAGCTGATGTTTTATTGTCGGTGACTCCGCCGCCACAAATGCCGGCAACTATGGAAGCAGGTACAATCTACGGTTATTGCGTGGGTGAGCCATGGAACCAACAGGCTGTATTCAAAAAAATTGGTGTGCCAGTAATCACTGATTACGAAATCTGGAAAGATAACCCTGAAAAAGTATTTGGTGTCAGTAAGGCCTGGTCTGATAAATATCCCAACACACACATTCGAGTGGTTAAAGCCATGATTCGTGCCGCACAATGGTTAGATGCGGATAATAACAAAAATCGTCCAGAAGCTGTTAAATATCTATCACAAAGTAACTATGTGGGTGCTGATTACAAGGTTATTGCTAACAGTATGACGGGGACTTTTGAATATGAAAAGGGGGATAAGCGTGAAGTACCTGATTTCAATGTTTTTTTCCGTTATAACGCCACTTTTCCCTACTATAGTGATGCTATCTGGTACCTGACTCAAATGAGACGTTGGGGACAAATTGCTGAACATAAACCAGATACATGGTATGCGGATATCGCTAAAAAAGTATATCGTCCAGATATCTATGCTTTAGCAGCTAAAGAACTAATTGCTGAAGGTAAAATGAAAGCTGAAGACTTCCCTGATTTTGATAAGGAAGATGGATATAAGCCGCCTCAGACTGAATTCATTGATGGTGTTACTTATGATGGTAAAAAACCCAATGAATATATTGAAAAATTTAGTATTGGCTTAAAGGAGAAAAGTGAAATTTAAAAAATATAAACTTTTTTGGTGCGGGCTTTGTTTCCCGCCCAACGCTTCAAATTTTGCAGAGAGAAATTATTATGAATTCAATTAGTATAACACCATCAGAGTTTTCTGAGATGGAAAAAAATGATGCTGAAACAATAGAAAAACCAAAACTATCAACCGTTGATTCTGCCGTGCATTCATCTGAATCACTAAAAACTGTTAAAACAACAGATACACAAACAGTGGATAAAAGTAGAAAAAATCCTTATGAAACAATGGGCGAAATATGGAGTATGTCTTTTATTCGCAGCCTGATTATACCCATAGTGGGCGTGTTTATGTTTCTTGGTGTATGGCACATTGGGGCATCACAGGTTCAGACATCTCTTGGCACATTGCCCGGGCCGGTACAGGTCTGGACTCAGTTTAATGGCCTGATTCAGGAGCATCAACAAGAGCGAGCTAAAGAAACGGCTTTTTATGAACGTCAGGATGCACGTAATGCTAAAAAACTGGCAAATAATCCTGATGCTGTGGTAAAAATTCGCCCTTATACGGGCAGTCCAACATTTTTTGATCAGATCATCACAAGTCTGATTACGGTTATGACCGGATTTATACTTGCTTCTCTCATTGCAATTCCTCTTGGTATTATTTGTGGTATGAGTGCTGGTTTATATGCTGCAATTAATCCATTAATTCAGATATTTAAACCGGTGTCACCCTTAGCATGGCTACCGTTAGTAACCATTGTTGTCAGTGCTGTGGTCGTTACCAGTGATCCTTATTTTCCAAAAGCATTTATTATTTCTGCCATTACAGTTACCTTGTGCTGCTTGTGGCCAACAGTGATTAATACCACAATTGGTGTTTCACAAATAGATAATGATCTGATTAATGTCAGTAAGGTATTACGCTTAAACTGGTTTACTAAAGTAAGAAAAATTGTACTTCCTTCTGCTGTACCAATGATTTTTGGTGGCCTGAGACTATCTTTAGGTATTGGCTGGATGGTACTGATTGCCGCTGAAATGCTGGCTCAAAATCCAGGTCTTGGTAAGTTTGTCTGGGATGAATTTCAAAATGGCAGTTCAAATTCATTGGGACGTATTATGGTTGCAGTCATTGTGATTGGTCTGATTGGTTATTTATTAGATAAAGTCATGCTGATACTTCAGAAAAAAGTCAGCTGGGATAAAAACGCAGCCCTTAGATAAAGACATCTGCGAATTAAAATACGACGAACAAATAATGACAGGATAAAACAATGAAAGATGAACATTTAATTTTAACTGAAGTAACGATTGATTTTCCAACGAAAAATGGTCCCTTCAGAGCTTTAGATAAAGTAAATCTGAATATTAAAAAAGGTGAATTTGTATCACTAATTGGTCACTCAGGCTGTGGTAAGTCGACTGTGTTGAACATTGTGGCCGGTCTGCATCAGGCAACAGAAGGTGGGGTGATACTTGACGGCAGGGAAGTCAATGAGCCAGGCCCTGAACGGGCAGTAGTATTTCAGCATCACTCTCTATTACCCTGGTTAACGACCTATCAAAATGTTGAGTTGGCGGTTAAGCAAATATTTAAAGGTAAAAAATCAAAAGCAGAAGTTAAAGACTGGGTTGAATATAATCTTGAGCTGGTACATATGTCTCACGCTCTTGATAAACTACCCGCTGAGATTTCCGGTGGTATGAAACAACGTGTTGGTATAGCCAGGGCCTTAGCCATGGAACCCGTTGTGCTTTTAATGGATGAACCTTTTGGTGCTCTGGATGCTTTAACCCGTGCTCATTTACAGGACTCATTGATGGAGATTCAGGATAATCTCGGCAATACCGTTATTATGATCACCCACGATGTTGACGAGGCCGTACTACTGTCGGATCGGATCGTAATGATGACTAATGGCCCTGCGGCGACTATTGGTGAAATTCTGAGTGTTGATCTGGATAAGCCACGCAATAGAATTGAACTGGCTGATGATCCTCAATACAATCATTATCGAAGTGAAGTATTAAGATTCTTGTATGAACGACATGCATTGCCTGAAAAAGCGGCTTAAATTTTAAACTTATATTAACTAATAATAACAATAAAAATTAACCTGAATCTGCAGTATACCTGTACTGTAAATTTAAGGTTAGCTTCCTCTGCGTTTTGCCCGTTTAAAGTGCATCCTTAACGGGCTTTTTTTTTCCTGATTATTATTTCTCTTATGTTATGATAGTTTTCACGAATCATCAAATCCAATAAAAACCTGTATAAGGAATAAACATGTTATCTATAAAAAATTCTATCGCTGCGCTTATTGTGTCAACCCTGTTAGTGACGGTATCTGTTTGTCAAGCTGAATCAGATTCTTCGGCCAGTGCTGCTAATGTAGAAATGATAACCATTGCTGAAATTTTTGCTAATAAAAGTGCACTAAAAGGAAAAATGGTACGGGTGAAAGGCAAAGTGGTGAAAGTTTCCCGTAATATTATGAAGCGTAACTGGATTCACATCACAGATGGTACGGGTGAAAAGGGCTCAGATAAAATCATCTTTCGCTCAAAAACGCAAACTGCAGCAGTTGATTCTGAGGTGATTGCCCAGGGGGTAGTCGATACTGATCTTGATTTTGGTTATGGTTACACTTATTCCGTTCTGGTTGAAGATGCAACCTTTAGCCAATAGAATATTGTCGACAGTAAGCTCATTAACAGGTACAACTATAAATTCTAAAATAATTTTATCCTGTTTGCTTATCTATAACTGCTCCTAAAATGGTATGTCGAAATTTTTCTAACGCTGTTCAGGTGACATGCTTTTTTTATTATTTGTGCTAGGGTTATTAGAAAATGCTGCTTTTTAGTTTGTATGTCTGGGGAAACAGGAAATAAACTACAAATTAGTGAGTCGCTTGTAACTTATAAACAGGATAAATGTTATCTGGAGTTCACATGGAAGTTCAGGATGTTGTTAAAACGATAGAAGATCTACAAACTAATATGTTTGCTGGGAGTGTCTTACTTTTATATTATCTGGTTGTTTACTGGCAGAGGATTAAAGACGGTCTGGGTTTATTCAGTGATAAGAAATATAATCTGGATCGTGTGGAGAAAAACTTTCAGCTACTGAAATTAAGAATTGAAATTGAGCAGATAAAAAAGGATTCCGGTCTTGATTCTGAACTTTTGGAACAGCTGGAGCAGGAAATGCAAGCCAGGCTGGAAAAGAAAAAAGTGCGCCCTTTACCGGCGCACAAAAATTTCTGGCTATTCCCTTAATCATTTTTGTAATGCTGCTTTCTTTTATGGAATTACAGGCGATTGAGCCAGAAACAGTGAATACTGAAATTGATATTCTCTCGGGTGCTGTTTTCAGCATAACGATAATAATTATTGGTTTCTGGGGAATTCCCGTTTTAAAAAAACAGAAAAAAGGCTGGCTTAGAAAAAGCAGTTTTATTGCCTACTGGACTTTTGCTTTTTATATCATATCCTATTTTTTAGTTTTCATTTTTGTCAAAAGTGTTTTTGATATTGAACAGTTAACTGACTCTATGTTAGGTATCCTGTTCTTATCTTCACTGGGTTGCAGCCTGATTCTGGGCTTGTTGGGAAGATTACCCTTTATGCACCATAATGAATAATGTCAGATCATGAATTAATTTTGACTGGCTCAAAGGCAGTTGCTCAAATTCTTTGTTACCATTGTTTAATATTTGTGATAGATTATTATTAATCTGTTGAGTAATCAAGTACTGAGAATGTTATAGAACAATGTTACCCATTTATATTATATGTCATGCTAGTACCTAAACACATTAATTTTGACCGATTAACTTTTCATATGCCCGATTCAACTTACTTCGGGCACCATCCACATTAAACATCCA
>JAHXHI010000045.1 GCA_025656775.1 gamma proteobacterium symbiont of Bathyaustriella thionipta | reverse complement strand
CTCCATAATGGTTTATTGATCTGATCCTTGTTTATGTAAAAAGTTCCCTTATTATATCAATTTTTCTCATTTATAATGATCTTGCCCTGGCTTGAGTGTTATCAAAGGATTCTTTGGATTGAGTTTTATTATCAGAATTTTGAGCAACCATAAATTAAATTGCTCTTATCACTTTGAACGTACACAGATACAGTTACGGCCGTTATTTTTGGCTTTGTAAAGCATCTTATCGGCATTTTGAATGAGATCTTTGGCACTCATCGTTTGAGCAAGATTTATTTGTGAGATACCCATACTAATGGTGGTAGGAATGCTGACATTTTCAACAATAAAGTCTCTGCTGTTTGTCACGGATAGAATTTTTTCAGCGAAAGAGAGTGCTTGTTCAGAATTTGTTTCAGGCAATAAAATAACAAACTCTTCCCCGCCATAGCGGGCAAATAGTTCATCTTTACGAATGTAGGGTTTAATTCGTTGGCATAAATCACGTAAAACGATATCTCCTGATAAATGACCATATTGATCATTAATGCACTTAAAATGATCAATATCAAAGATAATAAGTGATAACGGGCGCTGATGACGTTGTGAACGTGTGACTTCACGCTCGAGCATTTCCATAAAAAAACGTTTATTCGGAATGTTGGTTAAACCGTCATTGATCATCATGGAATAAATTTCTTCGTGGTATTGTTTTTCAATGTGACCACAGCTTAAAAATTTAAATATGGTATGACCAATACGGATCAGGTCGCCGGAAGTTAAGTGGCTTTTTGCAATTTTTTTGTCATTGATGAAGGTAGAATTGCAACTATTAGAATCGCTGATAATAAAACGATTTTCAGAGAATTCAATTTGAGCATGTTGGCGAGAAACCGATTGATCAGCTAATTCCAGATGACAGTTTTTGTCGCGACCAATGTTAATCGTTTCTTGTGGTAAATGAAAAATACCGTCACCAATACTATGAGGATAAATGCGAACAAGACAGGCTTCAGATGCGTCATCCTTAAGAAAGGAGGGAAAGTGTGTAAAACAGGTCGTTTGTTGTTCTATATTGTTCATATTGAAAAGAGTAAATGCTTAACTTATTCTAATTATTTTGAAAAATGATAGCACAAAATCGAACAGTGATGGGAAATATAATGTTTAGCTATTGAAACAGGTTTGCAGACAGCCTGGTGAGAGGATTAATAACTGTCTGAAACCGGATTAAAAGCGTATAAGGACACTATTTGATTTTACGCGCTTCCAGATAAAAACGTTTCTCATCGGCTTCGCCCATAGAGAATGTTTTTCTGGGCAATGCACCATCAAAAATTATTGTTTTAAATAAACTATGTTTTGAAATAGGAGGGAAGAAAAAGCCCATATTGCCCTCCTTAACACCCAGCTCATGAACGACATCATCACCGTGAATAAAGTCAACTTTGCCACCGGTTTTTTCCAGATAATCATTTAAAAAGGATTCAATAGTGGCTAATTCAAGTGTAAATACAGGGTTTTCAATTTGAATATAACCATATCCGTCCGCATCATTAAATGGAATGATATGAACATGATCCAGGTTGGCTATTTTAGCACGGCTCATTGTATCTTGTGCATCATCACAACGACAGATACTGCAGTTGCCGGCAAAATGACTGTGCATGTCCTTGAGCAGCTGCGCTGGTTCAACATTAAAAATAACACGGTGGATAGGTTCAAACTGTAAACCTTCATCATGAATGTTGACCAACTCAACCAGTGCATATCGAGCCGGGTTATCCATCATTGCATGAGGGTCGTCAGCATCTTCTTTGATTTTTTCCCAAATGGCTTTTGCGGTGGCTAAGGAATGGTTACCATCACCCATCGCATATAACAGAACATCTTTATCTTCAGCATCATATTTATCTGCAAATACCTCAGGGGAGGCAAGCGTTTCTAAAGCACCGGCAACCTGTTCGATTAACTCAGGTGTGTCAATCGCATAGCCTTTGATATGCCCGCTATTCATCATGAGTTCAAAATCATAGAGTTGCTGAGGGTTCTGGTCAAATAATGGTTCTATGACGGTGCGTTGTGGATCATCAATAAGAACCATAATGTGAGGGAGTTCAATTGCCGCATCTTGTCTGACCTTGATGCGCGGCGGCAGGCGGTCAACAATGGTGCCTTCTGTTGCACGAATTAAGGTTTGTGAACCTTTGTTAAAATCATATTGCTCAAGATCAATGGCTACAACCAGTCCTTTTCTTGAGGGAGCCTGAGATGTTTTTCTATCGACCAGCACAAAACCTTTATTTTTCATAGGCTCCAGAACACCGTCATCAAGGTATTGCTGCATGGTGCTGTTAATATTCTCAATACGTTGATCACCATCGCTGTCTTCGAGAAACACTTCCGGAAAAATAACATTTAAAGTAGAAGGTGCATTATCGGTGGTGGTTTTAGATTCTGCCCAATAATCAGGCTGCGATGTGTATTGATCACAGGCGACAACAGACCATTTATGTAAATCAATGTCTTTATTGGGTAATAAAATTTCCGGAATCTGTAAACCAATTTTTTCAAGATTCATTTTTGTCTCCGACAATGGTGTTGTCATTAAGTTGTGTTAAAAATTAAATTGTATTTTAGCGAGTAAGTCTGTCTAATGCTTCAGCGTATTTGGCGGATGTATTTTGCACCACTTCATCAGGTAATTCCGGACCCGGTGCTGTTTTATCCCAATCAAGAGTTTCAAGATAATCACGGACATATTGCTTATCAAAACTTTGAGGGCTGGAACCTGCCTGATAAGCATCAGCCAGCCAAAAACGAGAAGAATCAGGGGTTAATGCTTCATCAATCAGGGTGAGTCTATTATCACTGTCTACACCAAATTCAAATTTGGTATCAGCAATAATAATACCTCTGGGCAGTGCATAGCGGGCTGCCTGAGTATACAGTTTTAAACTGACCGCTTTGATTTGCTGTGCTAAATCTTCCCCTAGCAGTGCAATGGTCGCTTCAAAATCAATATTCTCATCATGCTCACCAACAGCGGCTTTGCTGGATGGAGTGTAAATCGCTTCGGGTAATTGTTCAGCAAGCTGAAGCCCTGCAGGTAATTCAATGCCGCAGATTGAACCATTGGCCTGATAATCTTTCCAGCCTGAACCGATGATATAGCCACGTACAATGGCTTCAACAGGTAAGGCCTTGAGCTTTTTGACCACAATGGCCCGACCTTCTACCAACTCACGCTCAGCTGCATCTGGAATGGCTTCTGACAATGACATGTCAGAAACCTGATTGGGGATGGTATCGCTGAAGTGATTAAACCAGAAATTTGCCACACGGGTTAAAATTGCACCTTTACCGGGAATTGCAGTGGGTAAAATGACATCAAATGCAGATAATCGGTCAGTGGTAACAATCAGCATGTGATCATCTCCCACTGCATAAATATCCCGAACTTTACCGCGATGGATTAAGGGCAGGCTTTTTAAATCCGTATCAAAGAGTACTGGAACCATGTTATTCATCAATTATTGAAAAAGAGACTGATAATTATAAAACATTGGCTATAAAAATGCAGTGGCTAATCTAATAGAGTTCAGAGTGTTTATACAGAGAAGTTAACTTCTTATCCTCTTGTTGTGATTATGGGGTACAATTTAAGCTAATGAATAAGGTATTTTTTGGAAAAGTGAAATGATCAGCATTGGCCATACTTATCAACTTGATGTCGTTAAACGTCTGAATTTTGGTGTTTACCTGGATGCCAAAGATCTGGGTGAAGTGTTATTACCACGTCGTTTCGTGCCAGATGACCTGTCTGAAGGTGATTCTATTGAGGTCTTTATTTATCTTGATTCAGAGGACCGACCCGTGGCAACGACACAAATCCCCAGGGCCAGGGTGGGAGAATTTGCCTATTTAACCGTGGTGGATACCAGTCATATGGGAGCCTTCCTTGACTGGGGGCTGGATAAAGACGTATTAGTTCCTTTTGCTGAGCAGCATGTGCCGATGAAAGAGGGGCATTCATATCTGGTGTATTTATATCGTGACAGAGTTGATGGTCGAATTACTGCGTCTTCTAAACTTGATAAATTTATTGATGAACATAAAGCACATGACTTTAAACCGCAACAGGTGGTGGATTTGCTGATTGCCAATAGTACGGAGCTGGGTTATAAAGCCATTATCAAACATCGTTACTGGGGTGTTATATATAAAGATGAGGTGTTTCAGCGTTTAAGTTTTGGTCAGCACAAAAAAGGCTTTATTAAGCATATCCGAGCAGATGGGAAAATTGATTTGAGTCTTCAGGGCGGTCAGAAAACACGTGATAAGAACGTCACTATTATTTTAAACTATTTAAAAAATAAAAATGGTTTTGCACCGGTGCATGATAAATCAGCTCCACAGTTAATTGCACAACTATTTGGTATGAGTAAAGGGGCATTTAAAAAAGCCATCGGCAGTTTATATAAACAGAGAATGATTACTATTGAAAAGGATGGTATTCGTTTAACACCCCCGCGTTAAAATCATAATGACTTATTTTTAAACCATAGACTGGGCTGAACTTGTATCGTTACCGTTGCTCATTAAGTTAACCATGATTATTGATGCTATAAATCACTTGATGGACTGTTTAAGGATGAAATCTAAAAGCAATGGTATGGACTGCTCCTCACCATTAATCGGCAGCACTGTGCCATACTGAAATTAGGGTTTTAGTTAATTGAGCTTGTCTGTGATTTAAAATGTCAGCTATAATTAAGTGAGCTGTCATTCAGCAATAAAATGACAATTGACGCTGGTATGCCGAGAAGGGATCGAGCCAACTCTCTGAAAAAAATGAATAAACTATCATCCATAAAAATGGTCAGCTTTGATCTTTTTGGTGTCATTTTAAGTGAAGGACACCTTATTTCAAATGTTTTGATGCCATTGCTACCAATTGCTAGTGATAAAAAACGCGTAAAATTACTCTATGAAGACTATAACATCGGTTTAATCAATGAAATGGATTTTTGGAACGGTATTGGCATCCGTTATTATCAGGAATTACGAAGTGTGTTTATTAATTCATTTCAGCTTGAGAAAGATTTTGAGTCAGTAGTCAAAGGCTTAAAAAAGAAATATCAGTTATCAATTTTATCAAACCTTCCGTCCAACTGGGCTGATGAGTTAGAGAAAAAGTTTCAGTTTGAAAAAAATTTCAATCCACGTGTATTTAGTGGAATAAGCCAATGTAAAAAACCTCAGGCGAAGATTTATCAACGACTACTTAAACAAAGCCAGCTCAAAGCTGAAAATATTGCATTTATTGATGATCGCCTGGAAAATTTACAAACAGCCTATGAACTTGGAATGACCACAATCTATTTTCAAAAAGACCGGGAAAATCATCAGTATGTTGCCGATTATCAAATTAAACAGTTTGTTGAATTACGGCTTCTCTTTGATGTGTAATTGACAGCTGACAGGATTTTTAACACGGGAACGTCACCTGATGAATATCTGTCGTTATCATTGAATTACTCAAAATTCTGTTTTTTTAAGTGATATGAAATAATAGCCAAGAGGAATTCAAGCCTTGAAACTATCGATCCATCCAGGCATTGCAAAATGTCGTGAACCTAACTTGAAAAATCCTTTCAAACCAATGCCACACTATGGTAACAATCCGTGCTCAAACGATGATCGTATGACTAGAAAAATCAGGCTGCAAGGCTGACAGGCAGTAAAACGATATAAGGGTAGGCCACTGTGGGCCTGACTGCGCTGAGCAGGTAGTCTGCAATCAGCCTTTTAATACCTGGGCGGGATTTTGTCCAATTACTGTAAAAACACAATGCAGAGCCATTATCGCTGTCTGCCCAGGCCTTTTCAATGGCCAGCAGGCGTTGTTCTGTTCTACTCTGAAATGTCTTCCAAATTGCTTCTTGCAGCCAAAGTATGAGTAACAGCAAAGCGATGAGCAGACTACTGTGATGGTCAATAAAACCGATCAGGCAAATAATGATTGCTACTAATTTAATGATGAGTGCCAATGTCTCAGAGTGTGCACAGTTATTTTGCAGAGTGTGCCATTCCTGTTGTAATGTTTCACGCGTTTCGTTAGTCATTGTGTTATCTCTAATCATAAGGTTAAATGTTTTGAAATATTGGATTATACGGTGTTCCAGCCAGTATTGAGGTTTTAATAAATGACCACTGATGAATCCAAGGTGTCCGCCGTGCTCATATACTTCAAGTTGTATATTGGCTGGTAATGTGTTTTTGTCGGGTAAGATCTCTGGCGACATAAATGGATCATCCAGCGCATGAATAATTAATATTTTTGTGGTAATCTCGTTTAAATACTGCTTTGAACTCGCTTTTTGATAATAATCAGCAGCAGAACTAAAACCATGAATTGGCCCTGTGTAGACATCATCGAATGCCCAGAAACTGGATAATTTCCTGACCTCATTTTCATCAATACCAATGATTGATTTTATATCGTGTTTTGTAACTATTCAGCATGATTTTTAATCTCAGATAAAATCAGGTAACTTTTTATCAAATAACAATTCCAATGCAAGACTTGAACTTACA
>JAHXHI010000138.1 GCA_025656775.1 gamma proteobacterium symbiont of Bathyaustriella thionipta | reverse complement strand
GTCATCGATAGTTAATAGCGATTCGGTTATAAAAAATTATTTTTAGCCGTTAATTTATCAAAATATTTAGGTTCACCGGTTTTTGCTGAAGCGGGTTTAAAACATTGTTCTAAAAGACTTAAAATGTCAAAATAGTTCACTTTAAATTAGCCTGATTGAAAACCGGATACGATGCTTAAATTTATTTACGATTTTTTGCCGATAATTATTTTTTTCGGAACTTATAAACTAACCGATAATGATATCTATGCAGCAACCACTGCAGCGATTATTGCCACAATATTGCATACAGCCATTCAATGGTTCATGCATAAAAAATTAGAAAATCAGCATATTATTAATCTGGTGGTGATTTTATTTTTTGGCGGTCTTACTTTACTCTTTCAAGATGACACCTTTATAAAATGGAAGGTTACTGTCATCAACTGGATATTTGCTCTGGCCTTATTAGGCAGTCAATTTATCGGCAAAAAAAATATTATCCAGCGACAATTAGATAAAGCCATTCAATTACCAGCCCCTATCTGGGTTCGACTTAATATGATGTGGGTTGCTTTCTTTTTATTTTGCGGACTAATCAATCTATACGTTGCTTTCTTTTATGGCCTTGAACTCAGTGCTGAAGCACGTCAGGCAATATGGGTTGATTTTAAAATGTACGGCATGCTTGGACTTACATTTGCCTTTATGATTTCCCAGATAATTTATTTACAACGCCACATGCTGGTTGAAGAAAAAGTTGAAGAAGAGGAAACGACTTAATGCTCTACGCTATTATTGCCACCGATATTGAAAATACTTTAAGCAAACGTTTACAAGCACGTCCAGAGCATCTGGCTCGTCTGGAACTACTTAAAAATGAAGGCCGGTTAATTCTTGCCGGTCCTCATCCTGCAATTGACAGTAATGATCCTGGTAATGAGGGGTTTACAGGCTCATTAGTCGTTGCAGAATTTGAGACTTTATACGATGCTCAAGCCTGGGCTGATGAAGATCCCTATATTAAAGGGGGGGTATATGACAATGTTATCGTTAAACCTTTTAAAAAAGTATTACCTTAGAATAACAATTAACTCATTTATTTATATTAAGGACATCTAACTAATGAATTTAAAAGCGACATTACAAATTTTAACGCCATCGACAGTTCGCCCTAAAAAACTGGCATTAGCTTTTGCTTGCTCCGGTTTGTTTTTAGCTGCATCACCATTAATGGCAGAAGATAAAATCTTAGCCACTGTCAATGGTCAGGATGTAACAGAAAGCCAATTAGAAATTGCCGCAGCACAGAGTAAAATTAATTATAAAGAAATAACCCCTGAACAAAAAAAACTATTGACCGAAGCGCTGGTTAATCGTCAATTAGTGTTAGGTGAAGCAATTAAAAATAAATATGATAAAGATCCCGATATTACTGCGCGTATCAAAGCATTAACCGATAGTTATATCGCAGCAAATTATCTTGCTACGGTTGCCGAAAAATATCAATCCAGTGAAGATGAGATGATGGCATACTATGAGAAAAATGTTATTAATAATACACCCAGGGAATACAAAGCTCGTCATATCCTGGTTAAAACCGAGGATGAAGCAAAAGCACTAATTAAGGAAATTAAAGGCGGTGCTGATTTCTCTGAACTGGCTAAGGAAAAATCAACCGATACCGGATCTGCTACCAAGGGTGGTGATTTAGGCTGGTTTACCCAGAAGGATATGGTTGCTTCCTTTTCCAAAGCGGTTGCCGGATTGAAAAAAGGGGAACTGGCACAAGCACCAATTAATTCGCAGTTTGGCTGGCATGTTATTATTCTTGATGACGAGCGCGCAACTCCCCCACCCGAATTTACTGCCGTTAAACAAGATATCGACAAGATATTGATAAAAATAAAATTGAATACATACCTTAGCGATCTTAATGCCAACGCAAAAATTGAACTAAAGTAATCATCACGCCTGATGTCATATGGGTTGTCTGACACCAGGATATTTTTGTTTCCCTTCGTTCTCTGTAGGACAGAGGGGAAATCCAGGCTTACAATGAAGAGAAACCTTTTTGTAATACACCACTATTATAGAACTTCATTATATCGATATCATAATCAACCGCTCTGACAGTACACTTTATGGTATAAGTTTCACCGCCAACATCTTTCTCTCTCTCTGCCAGATTGACTATCTTTTCTTTTTTGGACTGCTTATCTGCTCCCAGTAGAATAATCACCTTAGGACGCAATTTTTCATCCTGATTAACCTCAATGACAATGGCTATTTCATCATTGGTTAATTGCACAATACTGCCAGGAGGATACACACTTAAACACTCAATAAATTTTAACATTAAGGCATAATCAAGGTGTTTTCCACTCATATTATTCATAATATCAATTGCTTCAAGATGGCTGCAACCCTTGCGGTAAACCCTGTCACTGGTTAAAGCATCATACATATCGGCAATCGCAACAATTCTTGTCTCCCTGGTTATTTTTTCTTGCCCAACCCCTCTGTGGTAGCCTTTGCCATCAACACGCTCATGGTGAGAATAAGCCGTGTCAATGACTGACAGAGGTACCCGGCCTTTGGATTTTTTTAGAATTTTTAAACCAAGAACCGTGTGATATTTCATAATCTTAACTTCTTTACCCGTCAGTTTACCCGGCTTATTTAGCACTTTATCAGGAATCAGTATTTTTCCCATATCATGCAGCATACCACAAAGCCCCAGGTCTTGAAGTTCTTTTTCTGGCAAACCTATATATCGTCCCAATGCAACCGATAGCACACAAACATTCATACTATGTTGTGAAGTATATTCATCCCGATTTTTTAATTGAGTCAGCCACATCAGAGAATCTGGAGTCTTAATTACACTATGCACAACTTGATTAACGGCTTCTTTTGCTTCGTCTATATCAAGATTTTTACTGACCCCTATATTATTGATAAAAGATTTAATTAGATTGAAGGTATAACGATAAACTTTACTTGAAGAACCAATTTCATTAATAAATGTCGTTTTTTTTGGGGGGGAGGTGGATAAACAATATTTTGACGTTTTTCTTCCTTTAAGAAGTTAACTTCATTTTCAATAATTCGGCTTGTGTCAATAAAAACGTGATGACAAATCTCCTGAACCAAAAAAATTTCTTTATCTGTAGTAAGAAAAAAACCCTGAAACAAAAAAGGAGATTCCAGCCATGGCCGATCTAATTCAGTCACATACATACCCAGTTTGAGTTGTTCAACTAAAATTTTTTCTTTAACTACTTGACGATTTACTAATTTTGTTTTCATTGAAAATTTTTACACAGCTATAAATTTACCCGTATCCATTCGGTAATTCACTGTACCCATCACAATAACAGAAAGCGTTAAAAGATGAGTAAACAAACGGAAATCAACTATAGTACATATTATTAAATTTGCCAAGCCTATAAAATTTTTACAACAAATTTCAGACAGTATAATTATAATCAGGTATAAAGTTTGCTTCTTTTATCAATACAGCAATAATAAACAAAGAATCACTCATGAAATACGATCATATAAAAATACTCTGCCAATCATTAAATCACTATGAAAAAGCCATTTTACAACAAAGCAGGGATGACTTTGAACACAGTAAAAATGTGCGTTTTACTAATCTGGAGTCTTACATCAATCACCTGGCAAGCGCTGTCATTGAAAAACAGCATAGAGGAGAGTTTGTGCCTCGCAGTCTTAAAGAGGCACAGGCAGGTTATGTGCTGTAACAAAAAGCACACAAGTTTTCAGCTGAACTTTAAGGCTGAATCCAGCCTAATGCAGTGAAACCACCTAGAAAAATCAACATAAAACCGGAAATACGTTCTAAAGTTTTACCCCATTGACTAAGGTGTACTTTAATCTGTTGGCTAAAATAGGCCACCGCAAAACCAAAAAACAAGGTTGGAACAACCACTGCGCCCAGACCAAATGCCACACCCAGCCGAGCACCATCAACAGGTGTGGCCATAGTGGCGGCAACCGTCAGTATAGTGACTAATGGAATACATGGATTAAGTGCCATACCCGTACCCATGGTAAATAAACTACCGGTCAGATAGAGTGTCGATTTATCTGATTTATTTATATCATTATCAGGTTTGACAAAGTTGACTGGTGTCACCTGATTCTGATGAGATGCATGATGAGAAGCGCAGCTTTTCTTCTTTAATGTGCCAAACAACAGGTATAAACCGGCAAGAATCGTTGCTACACCCAGCACTTGTGCGGCTATCCCCTCTTCAATCCAGGTTGTTGCAGCAAGTCCAAAACTACCGGCTATAGTACCTAATAAAGTGTAACCCGTTAAGCGCCCCAGAGAAAACGGAATAATTGTTTTCCATGAAGTACGCATATTGTTTTTTTCCTGACCTAAAAATACCGGACCTAAATAAGGCAGACAGGTGATATTACAGGGACCGGCACCAAAGGCGAGTCCCATTATCATGGCGGCAGAAAAGCCCAATGTCAAACTATCCATAGATACAAAATCCTTATTTTTTCTTGCTAAATAAAGTCACTTTTTCCCATTGTGTCTGCGCTTTTTTACGCTTTTTGAAATAAGCGGGATCTGCAGAAAGAATTGGGAAAAAAGCATATTTCATTTTTAACACATCCTTATCCGGGCAAAATTCAACACAGCGCCCGCATAAGGTACAATCCGGATAGATAACATCTTTATTTTCCATATCCGTATGAATTTCATGAATATCCATTGGACAGGCTTTAGCACAAAGCCCACATTTCACACAACGTGGCTTAGCATCTTTTACTAAACGAACAAGACCTATCTTTTTAAATAGTGTATTAACTGCCAGCATAGGGCATATTCGACAAAAAGGCTGGCGGACCATCATACCAACAGACATCATTAAACCAAATAAAAAAGTGGCCAGTACTGAGAGCATCAAATAACCAATCGTACTGGTATCAACCACCAGCTCTTTGGTATCACCTGTTGCTAAGGTAGTTAAAATCCTGCTTGGGCAGATACGGCAAAAGGGATCACCTAATTCATGCCCCACAACCCCAAAACCTGCCAGTAAAGGAAATACAAATAACAGGAATATCATCATCAACCATTTTACTGGCCGGGTTTTTGCTGTAAAACTTTCACCAAGAGTCTCGGTCTGCTGAAAACCCAGCTTTTGCCCCAACAAATTGAGTAGTTCCTGAAAAAAACCGAGTGGGCAGATCCAGCCGCAAAACGCTTTACTTAAAACCACCATTAGCAGGCCAAAGGTTGCCAGGGTAATTAACGTGGGCATTAATGCCTCAATAATCGAGCCTCCTGCAGCCAACACGGGTGCAGTACGATGATCCATCTGATGCTGGAAAGAAATTAAGGCACAATGATCAGCTGTTTCCATATCGTAAGCACAGGCAAGAGCCGGTAAGCTACTACTAAATTTATCAGCCAGATAATAACCACCCAGACCAATACCATAAACCATGACAATAAAGGCAATTAGCTGAACCAGTCTTCGTATTATTGTTAAATTCATGATTGACTCCCGTTAGATTGCTTCATGGCTGATTTCTTTTTTGTCTTTTGAGGAGTGTTTTTATTATGTCTTCTCATAATGACTATCCCTGAAATAAAACCAATTGATAATGCCAGAAGTCCGCCTGAATTCGATTGCCAATGAGAGGGATTTACCGAGTATTTAGAATTAAAATTGGTTTTATAAGTGACATCATCGGCAATATGCACCGTACGCAAGATAAACTCTTGCGGTTTATTGGCTCGTCTTCCCGGTTTAATGTCTTTAAAATCATCGGGCAAAACAAAGCTCACATTACCCTCTGCATTGGTTTTTGAATCAAACTTTGAGCCATTACTGGTTTGCAATATAACCCAGGTATCCACCAGCGGTTTTTCATTAAATAAAACTTGAAAGGAATGTTTGTTATTGCTGTAAAAACGCCAGTGTTCCCGTATCATCGGTTGAGGTACAATTTCCAGAGGGAGTTTATGCTTAGATATTAAATTATCAGGACTATACCCTGAAGGCTTGCCGCGCATATAAACATATCTTAATGAGGATTCATGTAATGTATCCCCTTTTCGTTCTGCCACAAGTGCATGGTAATTATCCATGCCTGACTTGGGTAATATATATTTATTACTGTTATCTTCACTGCTTAGAGATAAAACCATTAATGAGGGATCAAAATAATTTACCGTCACATTATCTTGATCTTGTAGATAAAACGCTTTTTCTTGTGAACGATTATTATGACCATGCTGTGCATGTTGATCTTTATTGGGCTTTTGGGCCTGGGGTTTACCTGCAGGTTTGGGAGACCATAGTAATTCGGCATAGGATAATTGACTGAAACCAAACACAGTCATAAGCACTATTATTAATTTTTTTTTAAATGATAGCCTACATTGCTGGATTTTTTCTTTGCGCATAAGGTGTTCCTCAGCCCTGCCAATAGAGTAGATAATCGACTCAAATTGACAGAACACTACAGCGGGTGTAACTATTCAGCATGATTTTTAATCTCAGATAAAATCAGGTAACTTTTTATCAAATAACAATTCCAATGCAAGACTTGAACTTACAC
>JAHXHI010000023.1 GCA_025656775.1 gamma proteobacterium symbiont of Bathyaustriella thionipta | reverse complement strand
TAATCTTAGAAATTGAAAGCTATTTATGAATCCTGTATTGTGGATTTATTGAAAAAGTATTAAAAATAGGGGTTATTCTACAGCCTCGTTCCCAGGCTTCGACCATATCGCGGTAGTTGTCAGGTAGGTACTCAGGCTTGTTGAGGATAAAGGTGGCGGCGATTTGCTCGCCTGTACTGGCTCCGCTTCGCCCTGTTTTATGAAGGTGACGAGCGATATGGATAAGCTGTTTGACGGTTTCGGTGTGCTGGTTCATGCGGTGGACTCCTTAGTTTTAAATGGATGATTTATCATCAGAGAGTGTCTGCTGGTGATGGTTGAACACGACTGCATGGATGCAGGAGGTAGAGCAACGCACCAACAGACACCGTGGGTTTGTCTGGACTCTGACGGCTTTTGATTTGGCTTTGCTTTTAGAGTGGTAAAAGTCATGCAGAGGGCAACACAAAGCCGGAACGGAAGACCGCTGGCTGTTTAGCGGGCTGGAGCGGCTTTGAGTTGACCGGAGGTTAAACTGGATCAGGAATGTGTGGACAGGCACGGCTTGCTTTTGCTCTTTAACAAAGAGTCTCTTTTGCTGGCGGCCTGCTTTTTAGGCCACCAGTTACCTACTCCTAAAAACCTGTCAATAGACTTATTGACAGATATTATTATCTACTATACAGTAGATTTCAACAAGAATACTCAAGATCGGAGGATATAATGACTAAAATCCATTTTTTTACAGGCTTAGTAGATATGTCAGTATTTTCTGAACGATTGAAGTTATTACGCGCATCACGCAATATTACACAGGCCAGACTAGCTGGATTATTGGAAGTTGATCCCAGAGTATATAATCGCTGGGAACGAGGTCTGGCAACGCCTCAGTTTGATACCATTATCAAGATTGCGAATATTTTACAGGTTAGTATTGATGAATTAGCAGGACGTAAGGAAGCGGAGGATTCATCTAAAATACACAATCATGAATTATCTAACCTCTATCAACAAGTAGATAATTTACCCGATGAAGATCAAAAGGCATTGATCTTGGTGATTGATAGTTTTATTAAAAAAGCTCAAATGCTTAAAGTGGTTGGCACTCATTGATAAAGAACGCTCATGCAGTATAATTTTAAATGGGATCCCAATAAGGCAAAAAGCAATATCAGCAAACATGGGATCAGTTTTGAGTTGGCCGCCAATGTGTTTAAAGATCCTCTAATGCTGACTTTATTTGATAAATCACATAGCAAAGATGATGAAGAACGCTGGATCACACTGGGAAAGGTTAACTTTACCAAGTGTGTCGTGGTTTCTCACACGTATCTGGATGAAGAGAGTAATACAGTGACTATTCGGATCATTTCAGCCAGACCTGCGACTAAAGCTGAAATCAAACAATATGAAGAGTGTTGATACTATGAAACAGGAATATGATTTTTCTAAAGCAGAGCGTGGTAAGTTTTATCGACCTGATGCTCAAATGAATTTGCCTGTCTATCTGGATGATGAGGTTAAAAGCTATCTTTCTGAGCGTGCCGATGCCAAAGGGATTGGACTGGGAGAAATGGTGAATGATCTGTTGAAAAAGGACATTGCACTAATTGAAGGAGTTAAATAGTTTTTTAACTGTTTTAACCCCTTCTTCATTTTTAGTTTGTGGTGATTTATTTTTTACCCAAAGTCCACATGAGTATTTTGGGTGGATAACCTACAAATACAATAGGCAAACAAACATATAATAATACAATAGGTACTAACGAAGCAGTTAGTCCACCAACAACATTATCTTGTATTCCAAAAGTTAATGCCCCGAACAAGCCAATTAATGAAAAAAAAGAAATGAAAAAACAAAACACTCTATAAGTCGTTTTTATTTTTTTTACTTTATTCTTATTAACAAGAAAACTCATAAAAAACCCTCAATAAGTTTTATTCCAAAAGTCTTGCAGTTCTGTTAATTGTGGATCTTAAGAGAGAGCCTGAAAAATTTCCTCCCTCATAAGAAACTGTAATTATTGCTGAATTAACAGCTGTCGTTTCTGCAGCTAAACGGGCTGAAGCACCATAAGTTCCGAGATGTGGTGCAGGCCCTTTTAAAATAAGTTGGCCAAATGAATAGCCTCCATACGTTTTTGTTATTGCACCACCAATGGCGATACTTGTTAACGTTTTATCAAGATTTTTAATTGGACCAGCAACAATACTGGTTGACTTATAATCTGAAGTAACTTGATCAAAGAAGGTCTGATCATTTTGACCACCTGTAGCTCCAATTATAGCACCAAGAACACCCCCCTCTTGGTAGTCTTCTGAAATCCCATTAGCAACAGCTTTAGCTCCAAAAGTAACTTCTTCAATCACTGACCGTCCAAAATTCTTTGTGCCATCATAGGCTGAATTCACCCAGCCCATCATGGATTGGCTCTGCTTACTCAATCCCAACGGATCCGTAAAATTAGTCGGAGAATTGCCAACATAGATGTACGGATTGATCCCATCTGCAAATCCCAATGGGTCTCTCTGCGTAAATCGCCCTAAACCTGGATCATAATATCTGTTGCGATAATACATCAAGTCCGTTGCATCTGGCTCTCTGCCCGTAAAGCCAAACTGCGGACTATTCCCCGCACTGGCAATCACCTGCCCAAAGACACCATAGCGGGTACTGCCCTGCGTATTCCCGGCATTATCCGACACCGCCACCACCGAGCCTAAACCATCATGATGATAATAGCGCGTATTGGCAGCATCCGCTGTACTGCGGATAATCGCCTGATCCAGTCCGGTATAGGTATAATGCGCCAGTGCGGTGTTCCAGTCAACACCATACTCAGAATGAATACTCAGGCCGCTGTAGAGGTATTGGGTAATAACAGGATTACAGGTGCCTGTTGTCTTTGTCATACGCCGTCCCTGATGGTCATAGTGATAGCGTTGGGTCTCCATATCATTGCCCGTGACCTGTATCAGCTGGTCTAAAGCATCATAAGTCAAGCGTCGGCTTTGTCCGTTTTGGGTGTTAGCCGTTAGATTGCCATTGGCATCGTAGCTAAAACTGGCGGTTGGTGTCCCTGTATCCGAGCCTTCGTGAATACTCAGTAACTGCTGGGCATTATCATATAAATAATGCTCCTGGGTCTGACCGGTTATCGCTCGGGTCCGGCGATTGCCGAATTGGTCGTAGCTATATTGCTCTGTTGTGGCACCGTCTTTAAGCACACGGGTAAGCTGATTCAGTGCATCATACTGCCAGCTATAATTGCTGGTGGTACCGGCAATTGTTTCTGAGTGGGTATTTTTACGCCCGGCAGGGTCATATGTGTAATTATGCTGACTGATAATACCGTTCTGGGTACGGTTCACTAATTGGGTCAGGTGGTTACCGGCATCGTAGCGATAACGACTGCTGATACCCTCGGCAATATTGCTTTGCAGTAACCGGCCGCCGGCATCAAACACCAGATTCACCCGCTCACCATTAGGGGCCATAATGGCGGTCAGACGGCTGGCGGCATCGTAGAGAAAGTCACTGCGCTGGTTGTCGCTGTCCGTGATGCTGTTGAGCAGACCACCGGGACTAAAATCATAGTTGAGGCTTTTATTGCCCCGGCTGTCGGTGACTTTGACCAGTCGACCTGCGCGATCATGTTCGTAGTTATAGGTAATGGTCGGGAGGCTTGTACCATTTGCTGTGCCGTCGATTGTGCCGCCAGAGGTGGTGACTTGTGTGGTCTGTCCCAGCGTATCATAAGTATAGGTAGTGTCTTTGGGATTGCTGTCACTGCTGCTCAGTTGGGCGCTTTGTTTCATCAGCAGTCCGTGGCGCGTGTGGTCATAGCTCATGGTGGTGATATGACCATTGGCGGATTCGGTACGTATCAGATTATTGTGATCGTCATAGGTGTAATGACTGGTTTTATAATTGGCATCGGTTTCACTGAGCAGACGACCAAAGTCATCATAGGTGTATGTGGCCTGGGTTTTCAGGACATCACTGCCGCTCTGTCCAGTGGGTTCACTGGTGTAACCGGCCTGTATATGAGTGACATCACCCAGAGTGTTATAGGTGGTTTGGGTGACCTGACGAATATTGCTCAAACCATGACCGTCAAACAGCGGTCCAACGGTACGGATGGGGCGATTCAGGGCATCATAATCAGTGAGATTTTCACGGCCCAGGTTGTCCCGGGTGCGGATGACATTGCCGTTGTTATCGTAGAAATAGGTCAGTGTCCGTTGGGTGCTGTCGGTGTTGTTCTGAATGATGGTTTGCAGACGGCCGTTTTCACTGGCGCCGTAATACTCGTAGAGGGTGCTATTGCCATTGGGATCGGTGGTTTTGACGGGACGACCGCCAATATCGTATTGGGTACTGACGGCATGGCCCTGTTCGTCAAAGGCCTTAACCGGGCGGTTTTGCTGGTCGTATTCAAAGCGTACGGCATAGCCGTCCGGGTTGGTCAGTCGGGTGATATTGCCTGTTTCATCGTATTCGGTGCGGGTAGTGTCGCCAATGAGGTTCTGGGTGGTTATGGGGCGGTCCATGACATCATAGTTGATGGTATTGTTGAGCAGAAAGTCAATCTGACCATCGGCTCGGGGGCCCATCAGGCTTTCGCCGATTAAGCGGCCTTGTTTATCATAGGTGAGGTCATGCCATTGATTCAGTGCATCGGTGCTGCGTAATAAACGGCCATTGGCATCGTATTGCATCTGTGTGCTGTAAAAATCACCATCGAGCAGTGTCACTGCCCGGCCGAGGCTGTCAAAGCGTTGCGTGCCGCTGACACAACGCTGAGTCAGTTGTCCGGTGTGGTCTTGCTGTTGTCCGCAGCGTTTCACGGTGACGGGGTTGAACTGGGGATCATAAACATATTCAGCATAGGGGCCGGTTTGGGTGGCAAAGTCCTTGACCTGTTTGCGGGTGAGCAGCTGGCCTTTGCTGTTGTAGGTGTTGATTTGCCAGCTGAGGAGGGTGTTTACAGGGGGAGTATAGCTGCAACTGCTTTCATCTGTCGGTGTCAGTGTGGTGTCTTTTTTGAGTTTGATAAGCTCGGTCAGATTGCCTTTGCTGTCGTAGCGATTCAGGGTGTAGTGACCGTTATTATCTCGTCGTGTACAGGGGCTGTTGTACGCATTGAGGCCGATAGACTGGAGGGTGCTGTTATCCGGCAGTGTGGTGCGGATGAGATTGCCGTTGTTATCGTACTGGTATTGGGTTTCATAGCCCAGGGCGTGGCGTCTGAGGGTTTCATTAAGCGGTTGTGAACGGTCGCTGTATTCATAGCTCAGCTGGGCGCCGTCTCCCTGAATATGGCTCAGCTGCTGGCCGTATTCGTTAAACAGGTAACGTTGTTTAATGCCGCGTTCGTCGATGGTCGTGGTTTCACGACGAAATGCGTTGTAGCGGAAGGTATAGTGATTGTCCAAATCATCGGTATGACGGAAGACTTTGGCATTGGTGTAGTATTCAAAGGTCATGCTTTTGCCCGTGGGGCGGGTATAGCGCAGCAGTGCATGGTCAAGGTTGGCACCGTCAGCGGCAGTGTAATACTCATAGGTGGTAGGGTGTTCTTTGCCGGTAATGGCCAGTGTGGTTTCATATTTAACCAGATTGTTGTCGGCGTAGGTGTAATGCCAGCTGTGGCCGCTCCAGTCATCAATATGGGTGATGTGCGAGTCGTTGTTGTCATAAAAAAAGTCAATGGTGTGGTATAAATCGTCTCTGACAGACTCCAGGTTACCGTTTGCGTCATAAGTCAGGTGGATGGTGTTGTTATTGCGATCCACCACGCGCAGGAGTTTAGCCTGGGTGTTATGGGTGCCTTTGATGGCTTCAAAGTAGAAGCTGAGGCCGTTTTTTTCGCTAATGCGGTATTCACCGGTACGGTCACGTTGGGCGGTGACATAGACACCGTCAGGATTGGTAAACAGGGTGTTCTTGGCAATACCTTGTTTGCTGCCATTCACAGCAAAATATCGGGTGTCACCACTGCCATCTACCCAAACCACCTGATTCGTTCTAATTTTCTTTTTCTGTTTCTTTGTTTTTTTGTTGTGAATATTTTTATCAAAAAAATGCAGGCGGTGATTGAAGCTGTGTGTCCAGCCAAAGCCTAAGGGGCCGTCTTTGCGCATATTTGAATTGTAATGACGTTTAAAGACCATGTCTAAACCACCTGCGCCTTTGAGATGAAAGTCGGTTTCAGGGAGGTAGAAATTGCCGGAGACGAGGTTGACGGGGTCGCCGTCAGTGGTTGAATACTTTGTTAAACCAGTATTGGAGCCATTAGTATTGGTGATATTATTCACTGGTGTGTATGTCTTGTCGGGGTTTTTACTTCCGGTTAATACTATATTGTTAGAAGAAGATGAGGGTAGGTTGGCTGAACCAGTGCCTAGACGTGTGTTATGAACGGGAGACAGGGGGTAGGTGGAGTAACCACCGCCTGCTGCCCCAGGGGTAATGGCAAACGTCGCTGATGAAGCACCCACTGAGATATAGATGCCCCCTGACCAGTTGTCATAGGTTATATTGCCATTTTTAGGCAGGTAAATGGTCATTCCATCCACATCTAGTTTTTTTTGGAGCTTTGTAACAGTACTTGATGAATACCCCGTTGAGGCTGTAGAATTACTCCAAAAACACCTTTTTTGACATAAAGCATAATGCTAACGATTTAATTCAGCCTTTCTCTTGAGTGGCG
>JAHXHI010000148.1 GCA_025656775.1 gamma proteobacterium symbiont of Bathyaustriella thionipta | reverse complement strand
ATTGTAACTTAAATTCCTGGGTATATCTTACCATTTTTGTCTCCTAATACTAAATTTTTCAGGCGACAGGTATGTTGACATAGGGGGAAAGGGATACTGGAGGTATTGGTCGCAAAAATACATTTAGCAGAAGCCTCTTTTTCTGCTTCTTTAAATACTTGTTGCTTTGCCCTGATATCTTCAATAATAGCTTCAATAATTAAATCGGCTTTTTTAGACCATGATTTTTCAAATCAGGAATTAATCGGTCCATAATTGATTGGATGAGCCGAGTATTTTTTACTTTCTTTTTGAGAAACGTATCAGCACGTTGAATCACTCGAGCCAGCATTTCATTGCTTCTGTCATGCACCGTGACAGTAAAGCCTTTATAGGCACACCATATGGCAATATCACCGCCCATTACGCCACCCCCAATAATATGGATATGATGTAATGAGGGAGGTTTTTTGTCGAAATTATCGATGCTGTTAATTTTAACGTGACTCAATGATTTTAATTGGTTTTGCAGATGATAAACTCGAATTAAATTTTGTGCAGCTTCACTTGTAATCAGTGATGCCACTGACTCGGCCTCTTTTTTCATCATAAAATCGTGGTTACCTCCATATTGATTCCATAGATTGATGAGTTCATAGGGCGCGGGATAATGTTTTTTCTTGACCCGTTTTTTGATATTACTCTCTATAATATAAGCAACAATGGGCCGAGTGACATCGTTCTCCAGTAGTGAATAATAAAAAGGACGTTTTTGTTGGGCTGTTATTTTTTTTAGGAAGGTGTCGTTTTCTAACCATTGCAGTACGCTTTTGTCAAAATGTCTTTGTGCAACGACTTCATCTACCAGACCCATTTTTTTTGCACTGGCTGCTGAGATGATACGGCCGGAAAGCATCAGGTTCATTGACTTAAATACACCCATTAACTGGATAGTGCGGATCGTACCACCAAAGCCCGGATGAATCCCAAGTTTGATTTCGGGTAAGCCCAGTCTGGTTTTCTCATGATCAAGTGCAATACGGTAGTCACACGCTAGTGCCAGTTCCATACCACCACCCAGACAATAACCATTAATTAAGGCAAATGTCGGGAAGGGTAAGTTTTCAATACAATTCATGACATGTTGTCCTTTTTGGACTATGTGTAAAGCATCATTATAGGGATCGGTATTACTCTGAAATTGAGAAAATTCATTAACATCTGCACCGGCAATAAATGAATCAGGTTTAGCTGATTTAAAAATTAAAGCATTGCTTTGTGAGCTTTTTATCTCATTAAGAATAACCTGTAGTTCATCTAAAACAGAATGAGATAACACGTTGGTTGAAGTCTCTGGTTTATCCAGAATAAGAGTGATTATATGGTTTTCATCTTTATGAAATAACCAGTTATCATAATGAGTTTTCATGGCCGTTTACCTCTTTACTTCAACTAACAATGCACCGCCCTGACCACCTCCGATACAAAGGGAGGCAATGCCCAGAGTGCTGTTTTTGGTATTCGATGGGTTTTGTTTTAAACGATTTAATAAGTGCAATACGATGCGACTACCACTTGCACCTACGGGATGACCCAGGCTAATTCCTCCACCATCACTGTTTAGGTGATTGTCAGGAATTTCACCTGCTTTGCTGGTTAATTTGAGTTCATCTCTACAAAATTTATCATCGTTCAACGCTTTTTTACAGGCTAAAACCTGTGCTGCAAATGCTTCATTAATCTCCCAATAATCAATATCATCGATAGTTAAACCGTATTTATTTAAAAGAGGTGGAATCGCATATGCCGGACCCAGTCCCATTTCTTCGGGTGCAAGTCCTTCCCAGTGACAGTCTATTAGTTTTCCTAATACAGACAGCTTATGTGCTTTAACCATTTTTTCGCTGGCAAGTAATAATATGCTCGCCCCATCACTGATCTGAGCGCTATTTCCTGCTGTTATCGCACCATATTTTTTATCAAAAAAAGGTCTGAGTCTGGCTAATTTGTCAATACTGGTATTGTTCCTGACACCATTGTCATGATCGTAATAATGATTTTTTTTATCGTATATGGGCGTGATTTCATTATCAAGATCACCGCGTGAAACGGCTTTTGCCAGGCGCTCATGACTCTGTAACGCATAATGGTCCATTTCAGTACGTGAAATATTAAAACGCCAGGCCAGATTTTCCGCTGTTTGCCCCATCGATAAACTGACCAGGGGGTCGGTGAGACCATTTAAAAGACTGAAAACAGGTTTAAAAAACCCAGGTCTTAAATAAAAAAAATGTTGTATATGTTGATTTAGACCTGCTAAACCATGAGATGGCAGTCTGAACCATTTTGCCAGCCAGATAACCATGGACTTGTTCCATAACAGAGGTGCTCTTGACATCACTTCTGTACCTCCAACCATCACCAGATCAGCGATGCCGCTGCGAATGCTGTTCATACCACTGTCAATAGCCTGTAAGCCTGATGCACAGTTTCTTTGTACTGTCCAGGCTGGTGTCTTTTTATGGCAGCCAATACGAAGAGAAATTTGTCTGGCAATATTGGCTTCACTTGAATCAGGCATAACGCAGCCAATAATAACTTCATCTATTGCTTCTGCCGAAAAAGGCATTTTTAATAATAAAGCTCGAGCGGCTGAAACAGCTAGATCACTGGCACTAAATATCCCTGGTTTGCCTGTTGACTTCAGTTGTGGAGTGCGTAAGCCATCGATAACATAGACTGTCTTATTTATTTTTCTGTGTTTATGGTTCATCGAAATCTCCTGCAGTGTGATATTTATTCAAAGCATGTTGATTACTGGTTGGGTATTAGTTTAACTCCTGATCGAAATCATCTACTTTAATAACCTCATTTCTGGCTACATGAGCTTCATAAATTGCTTTAAGCTCCCGACCACTAATGAGATCCTGTTGATGTGCCATATTCATCTGTTCAACAAATGAGGGTGCTGTATTCTTGCTGCCATTATTAAACCTGATTTGTTTGCTTTTAATCAGTTGATGTAATTTCTTTTCGGCATCTTCTGCATAAATGACTTTGGTGAGTGCATCATTAATACGGCCCAATGGATCTGATAGATTGTTTGTTGTATAAATACCGCTGGTTAGTCGGTTACGAGTTGATGAAGGTGACAGCATGCTTTGTGCTAATAAATGTGCAAGCTGGTCATCTGGTTTTTTATAAGGTCTGCCCAAAGGAAATATCAGCAGGCGAAGCATTGTGGCAATGGTGCGATTAGGTAAGTTAGCAAGTACTCCGTCAAAAGCCTGTTGACTATCATAGAGCAACGTTTCACAACTCCATTGCATAAAACCCTTGTCTTCTTCATAGGCTTGTTCATGGTGATAATGCTTTAATACTGCTGATGCTAAATAGTGATAACTTAATATATCGGCTAAGCGGCCTGATATATTTTCCATTTGTTTAAGCTTACCTCCTAATGTCACCATACAAAAGTCACTCAGTAGGGCAAAAGCGGTGCTGAGTCGGGATAACTTTTGATAATAACGTTTTGTTGCATAATGATATTCTTTACTGACACTACCTGTGTGCTGTGATGGCGTTTTACAAAATCGACCATCAGTGATTGCAGTAACAAACGTTCTGAAAAAAGAACGAATAACATGCAGAACATGCGCACTGAAGGCTTTATCAAAAGTGATTAAACCATCGGCTTTATTTTTGTTATTCGCTGAGCTTATTTCTTTAAAAACGTAAGGGTGACAGCGCACAGCACCCTGACCAAAAATAATCATGCTACGGGTTAAAATATTAGCACCTTCAACAGTGATACTAATCGGTACTGCCTGATAAATACGCCCCAAAATATTTCTTGGCCCCATACAAATAGCAGCGCCACCATAGATATCCATGGCATCATTGACCAGTTGACGCATTTTTTCAGTCATATGATATTTAACAACGGCTGAAACAACAGAAGGTTTTTCGCCTTGATCGATACTGCTGATGGTTAAGTTCCGTGCTGCATTCATAATGTAAGTATTGCCGGCAATACGGGTTAATGCCTCTGAAATACCGCCAAAATCGCCAATAGGACGGTTAAATTGTTTGCGAATTCGGGCGTAAGATCCTGCTGCATGAGAGGCCAGCTTTGCCGCACCGGTACTTAATGCCGGTAATGATATAGAACGACCGTCAGCCAGACTTTCCATTAACATTCGCCAGCCTTTTCCAGCATACTCCTGACCACCAATAATCCAGTCAATGGGAATAAAAACATCTTTACCGGAGTTTGGCCCATTTTGAAATGTCTGGCTTAAGGGGTAATGTCGTCTGCCAATCGTGACTCCAGGAAGATTGGTTGGAACCAGGGCAATTGTAATACCAGGTTTGGTGTGCTTTGACAGCAATTGTTGCGGGTCATACAATTTGAAAGCTAAACCTAATAAAGTACAGACGGGACCAAGAGTGATATAGCGTTTTTCCCAATTGAGACGGATCCCTAATGTGTTTTTGCCATTAAATTGTTCTCTACAGATAATGCCATAGTCTGTCATGGCGCTGGCATCACTTCCTGCGTTAGGACTGGTGAGCGCAAAAGCAGGTATTTCTTCACCTGTTGCAAGTCTGGGTAGATAATAATCTTTCTGCTGTTGTGTACCATATTCCATAATCAGTTTTGCAGGGCCAAGAGAATTAGGCACCATCACGGTAACAGCGGCTGTAATGCTTTTGCTGGCAAGCTTCATTACCATGGCTGAATGCGCTAAAGCTGAGTATTCTAAACCACCATATGTTTTTGGAATAATCAGGCCAAACAGTCGATTGTCTTTAATAAATTGCCAAACTGACTCGGGCAAATCCTTGCTCTGCCGGGTGATTTGCCAATCATCAAGCATAGAACATAATTCATTAACAGGACCCTCGATAAATTCTCGTTCTTCTGTGGTTAATGTTGCCAGTTTGATGGCAATCAATTTATTCCAGTCAGGCGCGCCGCTGAATAAATCACCATCCCACCATACCGATCCCGCTTCAAGTGCCTCTTTTTCTGTGGTTGACATTTTTGGTAATGTGTTGCGAAAAAAATTAAAGACAGGTCCGGAAATATACTGCAGACGTAAGTCATGCCAAAAGCCAATACTATGTATGTCAGTATGAAACAAAAACTTGTCATGTCTGGATAGTGATGACATGGTATACCCCCGTATTTAATTGTTTTTAGCGATAATATTTATCAGACTGTGGCTCCAGGTATTAAATTTATCTGTTTGCTGCTTGCTTGTTGTGGTGTGCTGTATTTTTTCAGAAGGTTTTATTTTGAACTTTCTCAGTAAATTAATCTTATGTGGCCTTTGAGGCTCAATTTTTTTTGCCATGACTTCTTCTGGTAAATAACAGTTGCCTGGCTCATGACACATAATAACTTCTTCATTCCATGGTAATTTTTTGTACATGGCAATCCGATCAAAGCCATAAATTGGATATTTAATAATTTCAAAATAGGGTGAGTAATCAAAATCTTTTGGTGTTACCAGGCGCGGATTACGCATATACAGATTATATTCACCATTTTGTAATTTTTCCGTGACAGGTAAAATTGGAAATTTAATTTGCTGAAATGCTTCAGAAATCATACTGGAACAGACTGTTTGAGTGGCCGGCCCGGTATTATGCATAAACAAGCTTGAACGCCAGCGTCGGGGAAGCAGACTATAGGGAATTAAGAAACGAGCCAGATCGAATAATTGTCTGACATGGTATTCACTGCCGAGTTTTTTAATGCCGTATTCAATGACTTTCTGGGCATCTTTGGGGGTAATATTACTAGGTCGACAGATCCTTAAATGATCATGATTATATTTTTTTAGCGAATGAACAACAGCTCCTTCACCTAACAATGCTTCGATGATCAGAGGCTCTTCTGAGCCATCCAGATAATAATGCTCAACCTGTTCTCGTAACAGGTGATCTTTTATATCATAGAGGTGACCAATATAAAGTGCAGAATGTGTCCAGGGGCTTTGAGTAATCAGCTTGATTACTTCTGCAACACGACTACGTCCTTCAACCAGAATGATATCTCCTGGTCGAATTTCATAACATAATTGTTTAAAATCATAGGGTGGTAATTCGATACTGTGTTTTTCAGTATTTAACCACTTTACCATCGAATTCCAGATGCGGTCCCATAATTTGACTCTTAACAATGCATGTAAGTAAACAATAAATTTCTTATTCATTTTATCCTCCTGTTACGGCAGGAATAGTCAAAAATAAGAAGGCAAAGAAATTACTCCCTCACCTGTTACTTGGGCGTGAAAAAGAATTAAATTTACAAGACTATAAAAATTCGTTTTTTGAGATTTGTATGTTCTCGTTTATGAACAATTACATTGTTTAAACCTCAATTGGTCCACCCATTACTTTTGTTAACGTGTAATTGTGGAAAAATCCTGCTTTATCATGGTATTTTTTCTCTCATGATAAATAAGCTAAGACATATTGTTTAAATAAAATAGAAACAAAACCATATATTCTGTTATTGCTAATCACTGATCTTTTCATTATGTCAGGAATTGTATCTATTTATTTACGATGTCTATACTATTATCGACCTGCAGTTATTTAATAAATTCAATATTTTCTTATAAGTATTATTTATAGTGGACCCCACTGTCAAGACAACACAATTAAAAAATAAGATATATAATATCCATCATCATTTCTGCTGTCATGCAGCCAGTTTT